>QKCP01000076.1 GCA_003246855.1 Ilyobacter polytropus | reverse complement strand
TACCTAATTTTTTTTTTGAAATGTTAAATCACCTGATTCTTTAGAGTTAAAAAACAAATACGATAATATGGCATATGCATACTATATCAAAAAATATTATATTTTGAAAGATTAAAATATGAACTGAAGCGAAATAAAAAAAGCCATAAAAATGGCTATAATGGATACAAAAATAAACAAATTTATATCTATTTTTTTGGTTTCTTGAAGTAATCTTGAAAAATTATACTTATACTAAGTAAAACAATTAAAATTCCGATTAAAAGTAAAAATGGGACTACCAGTGTTTTTGGAATTGTTATAGACCCTAAAGAGACAGCAGATGTAGCGTCATTAAAATCAGGATTTAATAAAGTATAAACATTATATTTAAATAGAAATATAATGATCAACCAAAAGCTAAAAATAATTATCACAATAAAAATTTTTTTTGAAAATTCTATTAATATTCTAATAAGTTTTTTCAGCATTTTTACGACCTCTTTTCATTCTGCACATTTAATTGCATATTTGAACGAAAAAAGCCCCCACCTCAGGTCTAGTAGGAGACTTTAATCAGATAAACTAACTTAAAAGGAGGGAGTTTAATATAAAAAACTTTAAACTTAGTATCAATTTACCTAATAAATGTAAAAATCCTTTTTAATTTATTAAAAAAGTTTATTTAAAATAAATTTGAAAATTATCGTTTATATAATTAAAATATAGTCGGAGGGAAAGTATGGGCAACGCTGAATTAGTAAATGAAATTTTTAGAACCTTGCACCTTATAAAGTCTAATCAAGATAAGAGGAAAAGGATAGTTTGAAAACTCAAATTATTAAGTGCAAGGAATACCGCGAGAGGCATGATTATCACATATATAAAATACTTACTGACGTAGAATCCGGGGCTAGCGATAAAAGACCCGGATTTTTAAAACTCCGAGAAAAGGTGGAGAATAAAACTTTTGATGTTGTGCAAAAGTTACTACAAAGCAGTGGTAAAGTGTTTAATCGAAGGAAAACAAAAAGCACTACTCTTTTCTCCGGTCTTATGAGATGTGAATGCGGCTCTAAAATGTATGCATTAAAGTATAGTAAACCGACTAAGAATTATTACTACTATAAATGTGATAATAAAGCCTGCGGTAAAAAAGTTCGGCAAGAAATAATCGAGAAAAAGAAAACAACTTGAAGCTTTTTAAAGAAGTTCTAGAGAATTTATACCTAGAGAACATCCCAGAAGCCAGAAAACTGCTCAGGCTTATAATAATAAAAAAATCGAATTCCATAGTAACGATAACTTGGAATTCGATATAATATTTAACCTATAGTTTTGATTTCCCTCACATTAATTTGTGGGGGGAACACTATGGTGCAAGGAAAGGGACTCGAACCCTCACTGGCTTAGCCAACTACCCCCTCAAGATAGCGTGTCTACCAATTCCACCACCCTTGCACTATTATTTTGTCTCACCCTTACAGGCAGTATTTATAATACAACATGAGAAAAATTTTGTCAACTTTTTTTCTTCCATTCTTGGATTTAAGTGCCCTTTTCCGAAAAACTGGCAAAACTATCCCATTTCCAAGGAAACTCAAACACCTAGTAAACTAACATTTTTCCCAATTTCTGTGTAAACTTATCATCTGGAGCTAGCTGAAACAGTTTCTCATAATCCATTTTGGCGGCTTCTACTTGTCCATTATCATAATTCAGGTATCCCCTGTAGTAATAAGCTCTGGAAAATTCTGGGTCTAACTCCAATGCCCTACTAAAATTACTTATGGCCTCATCGTCTTCAAGAGAAATATAGTATATGAGCCCCTTGTAGTAGTATGCGTTGGCATCTTCCGGGTAGCTCTTTACGTACTCGTCTATATCATGTAGAGCCTCACCATATTTATAGAGGAAATAATACGACACCCCCCTATAATAATATGCCTGTTTCAAGGTTTCATCCAGTGAAATGGCCCTGGTAAAAGCAGAGGCAGCTTTTCTATAATCATTTTTCTTGTAGCTGCTAATACCAAGGTAATAATATGCTGTGGAGTCGTTTACGTCGTAATCAACCGCACTTTCCAGTGCCTTAACGGCCTCTTCGTAATCCTCGGCTGCAAGGTAGGATCTCCCAAGGTAATAATATGTGTTTTGTGAATCCGGAGCTATTTCAAGTACCTGTTTGAACTCACCCACAGCTTTTTGGTATTCCCCGATCTCGTAGTAAGTACGTCCTAAATTGTAGTGTGAATTCTTCAAATTTTGTCCAGCGGACAAAGCCATACTGAAGTTTTCCAAGGCCTTCTGATAGTTGCCTTCCTGAAACTTAGCCAGCCCCAAAGCGTAATAATCGGTTGTCTCCATGAAAAAACTGTCCAATGACCTGGAGCTATCTTCTGGCGCTTTTATCAAGTGCTCAAATGCACTCTCCAACCCCTTTAAGATATTCTTGTCTCCTATGGTAAAAAGCTCCGCTTTCGACGTCTCTACGCTAAATTTGTTCCTGTCCGTCTGGCACACACCTCCTGTAATCCTGTTTACCGTGTACTCCCCACTGTGCAGTACACCTAGATCATCGAGAGTTATAACTATAGACTTACCGTCTTTACTTAAACCTATATCATTTATCTTCTTTAGCGGAATCTTGTAGGTTTCGTTAAGCTGCTCAAATAAATAAACTTCACCGTTTGAGTGCCACTGCTGCTGCCAATCCCTTGTTATGTAGATGGCATCCTCGTCGTATGTTAATTCATCTTTGTAAGCTAGCTTTGAACCCCCGTTCCAAGTGTCATATTCCTCCATTCCTTTAGAGTATTTCTCGACATTTTCACTTATCCATTTCAACGTCTCCCAATTGCTCGGTTCCCCGAAAGAACCTATTGTATTTAATATGAAAAAGATTAGGACTAACAATAATTTCCTCATACCATTCATCTCCTTTGCCCTTCTCTTATAATTTAAATTACCAAAATATATCGTATTTCCTCTAGCGCACACATAATATTAAATAACTTTTCCGTGATTAATCTGGTGCACCTAACTTATTGTTGTACTTTAGATTTCTCTATATTAAAGCCTATAATACCGAATTTACTTACCTTACAGCAAACCCTAGGCAATCTTCGCAAGGTGCAAAATTCGAAGCTATTCTATCACAAATCCACTGCATTTCTCAATTTTTTTTTAATTTAACTTGACGCTGTTCCACACACTCTATCCCCAACCTTTCACAAAAAAGCCTTTATAATGCCCTATAAATATGGGGGCCAAAGATTTACTGTTAAAAAAGTTTTTAACTTTTTTTCTCTAATTTTCTATGGTATAATACCATAGATGACCAAAAATAAAAGGAGACTAGATATGAAAACTGCTGTTTTATTAGATGTCAGTGCAATGATGTACAGAGCATATTTTTCACTTATGAATATGTCCAACTCAAAGGGGGAACCTACTGGTGCTGTTTTTGGGTTTACCAATATACTTCTAAGCATCCTAGACACATTTAAGCCCGATTACATGGTGGCTGCATTTGATGTAAAAAGGGACTCGCTTAAAAGAAAAGAAAAATTCGAGAACTACAAAGCGGATAGAACTGGTATGCCAGAAGACCTTGTGGTGCAGGTCCCTAAGATAGAGGAACTTTTAAACGCTTTCGGAATACAGTGCCTTAGATCAGACGGGCACGAAGCTGATGATGTGCTGGGTACTGTGGCCAAAAAGCTGTCAGCACAGGGCGTAGAGACATTTATTATAACAGGAGATAAAGACCTCTCGCAAGTATTGGGAGAGAACATAAAAATAGCCCTCCTTGGAAAAGGTGACGGGGACAGTAAATTTAAAATCTTGCAGAGCGAAGATGACGTCATGGAACAACTGGGGGTAAAGCCGCATGAAATACCTGACCTTTTTGGGCTTATAGGAGACAAGAGCGACGGAATCCCAGGTGTTAGGAAGATAGGCGAAAAAAAAGCTGTCGTAATGCTTGATAAATATAAAAACCTTGAGGGGATATACGAAAACTTAGATAAACTCTCGGACCTGCCTGGAATAGGCAAGGGCCTCGTAAAGAACATAGAAGAGGACAGAGAGCTAGCATTTCTGAGCAGAGATCTTGCCACTATACACACCAACGTGCCTCTTGAGTTGGCAATTGAAAATATGAGTTTTAAGTTAAATAGCGTACGAATGCTGGACCTTTTTCTGGAGCTTGACTTCAAATCACTTATAAAAAAATTCGGTTTTGAGCAGGATACAAGCCAAGAAGTGAAGGAAAAGAAAATAGAAAAAAGAGAGCTCGTCGTGCTTGACTCGGAATCAGACTCTATTTTCGAAGAACTGAAAAAAGATGGAAAAGCATCTGTTCTTTACAATGGTGTTGGTTTTGCTGTCAGCAACTCAAAAAAAACTTGGTATCTGCCACTGTTCCACGGTTACCTTGGTGCAAGGAACCTGTCCAAGGAATTCGCCCAAAAGGTGCTTGACATGGATTTAGAGCTTATATCCTATAGGTTCAAGGATATACTAAACGACGGTTTCAAGATAAAAAACCTATCTTTCGACGCCATGCTGGCGCAATATTTACTTACTGCAAACACCAGGGAAGAAGTAGAGGCATTAGTGCTGCAGGAAACCGGTGAGACGCTGGAAAACTACAAGGAGCTTTTCGAAAAACGTCTCCCAGGCGAGATTGACATAGCAGTCATGGCAGAGTTCATGGCAAAAAGGAACGAAAAAATATACGATATACAAGCAGAAATGAAGGAGAAACTCGAAAAAGAGGAGCTACTGGAACTTTTTGAAAATATAGAGATGCCGCTTATAAGGGTTTTAAGCGACATGGAGAGAACTGGAATAAAAATCGATAAAAACTACTTCAATGAGTATAATAAGGAGTTGTCTGAAAAGATAGACTACCTAAAAGAAAAGATATACGAAACAGCTAAAATAGAATCAAAGCTTAGGACCGGCAAGGTCATAGAAGAGGAATTCAACCTGAATTCCACAAAACAGCTGGGTGAGGTGCTGTTCGACTTTATGGGTATCCCTCCGGTGAAAAAGACTAAGACAGGATACTCTACCAACCAGGAAGTCTTAGAAGATCTCATGTATAACGGCGAGGAAATAGCTGAGTATATATTGGAATACAGGAAGCTCACAAAGCTCCAAAACACTTATGTGGAAGCTCTGCCTAAACTGGTGGACAAGGATTCTAGGCTGCACACCAGTTTCAACCAAACTGGCACAGCCACCGGCAGGCTCTCGTCTTCCAACCCAAACCTCCAGAACATACCGGTTAAAACTAGCGAAGGTATAAAAATAAGGCAGGGATTCGTGGCCAAAGATGGATTCTCCATACTTGCATTTGACTACTCACAAATAGAACTCAGGGTGCTTGCAGAGCTGACAAACGACGCCAACCTAGTGTCCGCCTACCTAAACGACCTGGACCTGCATGATTTAACTGCCAGAAAATTATTTGATCTAGACAAAAACGATATGGTATCCCGTGAACAGAGGTCAGCCGCAAAGATAGTCAACTTCAGCATTATATATGGAAAAACTGCTTTCGGGCTATCTAAGGAATTAAGCATAACCAGAAAAGAAGCCTCTGACTACATAGATAAATATTTTTCTCAATACCCAGAGGTAAAGGTATTCGAGCAAAAGGTAATAGAGTCTGCTGAAAAAAATGGGTACGTAAGGACCATGTTCAACAGGAAAAGGGATATACAGGGAATAAATTCCAAAAACAAAAACTTAAAAAGCCAGGCTGACAGGATGGCCGTTAACACAGTTATACAGGGTAGTGCAGCCGATATATTGAAAATAGTCATGGTAAAGATATACGATACGCTCAAGGGACTAGAGGATATAAAACTTACCCTTCAAGTGCACGATGAGCTTATATTCGAAGTAAAAGATGATGTTGTTGACAGGTATGCAAGCATAATAAAAGACATCATGGAAAACACCATCGACTTAAAACATATTCACCTAAAGGCCAATGAAGCCAGGGGGAAAAATTGGAGTGAAGCTAAATAGTAGGAGGAAAAGATGTCATATACCCATAAAGTAAAAGAGGAGGTACTCGAAAAGGCTCCTGTATCCGATAAAGAAAAACTTTTTGAAATATATGGGGTACTAGACAGCAAAAAGGCTATCTCAAGTAAAGGGATCGTTTTGAACCTTGAAAATGAGCATATAGTCGACAGGGTGTACAAGTATATTAAGGATCTGTCTGACCTTAAGATTTTCACAAAGGTTTCCATATCCAAGAAACTGGGGGAGCACAAGGTTTATACCATACAAATCCCTATTCAAAAAGGGTACCGAGATTTCGTAGATTCTATGACCTCAATCCCTCTCAGCAAGATTCTTAAGAGCAGCGAAAGGAAAAAAGGTTATGTAAGAGGGGTATTCCTCTCTTCTGGATACATAAAGGATCCAGAAAACGAATATGCCTTAGATTTTTTCATAGACAACAAACAATGTGCCAGCAAGGTTTTTGAGATATTTTCAATTGATGATAAAAGAGTCTTCATCACAAAAAAAAGAAGTAAAAGTCTTGTGTATTTCAGGAACTCCGAGGATATAATGGATATCTTGGTTTTGATAGGCGCTATACAAAACTTTTTCAGATATGAAGAAGTTATAATGGTAAAAGACTTAAAGAACAAAACCATCAGGGAGATGAACTGGGAAGTCGCCAACGAGACAAAGACATTAAATACTGGCCAAAAACAGATAAAAATGATAAACTATATCGGAAAGCATTTGGGCCTTAATAATTTGACTCCAGTACTTGAAGAAGTGGCTATGCTCAGATTACTAAACCCAGAGAGTTCACTCTCTGAACTAGCTGATATGGTTGGTATAACAAAGTCTGGTATAAGGAACAGGTTTAGAAGAATCGAAAAATTATACAACGAACTCTTGGAGAAAAAACAGACGGAGGAAGAGAACTAGATGAAGGTAATAAACGGAATAGAGGAGATCAGCGAGAGCTACGATAACCTATGTGTTGCAATAGGGACTTTTGACGGCATACACTACGGACACAGGCAAGTTATCGAAGCTACCATTAATAAAGCAAAGGAGATAGGGGGTAAATCCCTTGTTTTTACATTTGAACACCACCCTTTGGAACTGGTGAACAAAGATATCGCTCCCAAGCTTATAAATTCTAAAATCGAAAAAATACACATACTCGAACAAATAGGAGTGGACGCAGTACTGTTTGCAAAGTTCGACAGGGAGTTTGCAGGCTTAAGCCCAAACGATTTTGTAGAATCCATCCTGAAAGAAAAACTCGGGGCAAAAGAGGTCTTCGTCGGATTCAACTTTTCATTCGGCAAGGGTGGGGCCGCAAACGTGGATAAATTAGCACAGATAGGAAAAATTTACGGTATAAACGTGAACAAAGTAGAGCCCTACCAGATAGGAAACAAGGTAGTCAGCAGCACAATTATAAGAAAACTTATAAATGACGGCAAGTTAGAGGAAGTGGAAAAGTACCTTGGATATCCTGTATTCATAATCGGAGAGGTTGTACACGGTAAAAAACTCGGCAGGCTCCTGGGCTATCCTACCGCAAACCTCAAAATCCTGAACAAGGTCTACCCACCATACGGCATCTACGGTGCCAAGGTTATGATAGAAGGGGAAAACTTTGAAAGGGATGCCTTAGTAAATATAGGTCAAAACCCGACGTTAAAGCCAGGGGAAAAGAGTGTAGAGGTACACATCTTAGATTTTGACAAATACATATACGGAAAAGAACTAGTGGTTAAAATAGTAAAATTCTTGAGGAATGAAAAAAAATTTAACTCTATGGATGAGCTAAAAAAAGTAATAAGAAACGACGTACTTGAATGGAGAGAATATCTGAAAAAGGGTAGTCAAAATGGAAATAAAAGTTAAGTTAGATAATTTTGAGGGTCCTTTTGATCTCCTACTGCACCTTATCGATCAGAGAAAAATGGATCCTTTAAAACTTGTGGTATCAAAGATTATAGATGACTACCTCAGCTTCCTTCAAGAGGCAAAAATGGAAGACCTTGATATAAGGGTGGAATTTCTTGTGATGGCAAGTGAACTACTGGAGATAAAGGCTCTTTCGGTGCTCAATTTGAGCGAAAAAGAGAAAAAAGAGGAAGAACTTGGTCAGAGAATACATGAATATAAAATTTTCAAGGGAATTAGCCGGCAACTAGAACTTTTTGAAAATGAATATAACATCTCTTACCACAAGGGAAAAAAGGGAAAAAATATAGTTAATAGGCCGAGTAAGGAAATTGATCTTAGCAAACTGGGAATAGAAGATATATTCAATACTTATCTGAGTCAAATCAGTGAAACCGAAGAAGTCCTGGATATAAACATAAACCAGACTTACACTCTTTCCCAAGAGATAGAAAATCTCAATCAAAACCTTAAAAAACATGGAAAAGCTGAGATCAACGACATACTGGCAAAGGCTCAAAACAGATTGCACATAGTCTATTTGTTTTTAGCTATACTTGAAATGTATAGAAACAACCTTGTCAAAATAGATGGAAAAACTATATGGCTTAGTGAGGATTTTTAAGTTTTCTTAGAAATCCTTTTATATTGCCGGAAACTGGATGGGTGAAATATGTTTAAAAGTGGAATTTTAGTAATGATAATTACCCTGATTAGCAGGGTGCTGGGTATGGTAAGAACAGTAATTATAGCTTCATATTTTGGCGCGAACTGGCTTACTGATGCGTACTTTTCGGCGTTTAAGATAAGTAACTTCTTCAGACAGCTCTTAGGAGAGGGTGCCTTGGGGACAGTCTTTATCCCAATATACAACCAGAAGGAAAAAGAGTGCGGGGAAGAAGAAGCGAAAAACCTAATATTTTCAATAGTCAATCTTCTTTTTGTCTTTACATGCCTAATTGCTGTTTTAATGGTCATTTTTTCTGGGCCAATTATAGAAATCATCGTTTCAGGTTATGATGCCCAGACAAAAGAGCTGGCTTCAAAACTACTTAAGGTAATGTCAGTTTATTTTGTATTTATAGGCCTATCCGGTATGATCGGGGCTATACTCAATAATTTCAAGCAATTTTTAATACCTGCCAGCACATCGCTATTTTTCAATATCGCCATAATAGTTGCGGCTATGTTTTTTAGCAACAAATATGGCATCTACAGCTTGGCGTTTGGTGTGGTCGTAGGGGGTATTTTACAGCTTTTGATAGTAATCCCACCTTTTCTAAAGCAGGTTAAAACCTATAAGTTCAGTATAAATTTTAAAGACCCCCACTTAAAAAGGGTCTTTCTTCTGATACTGCCAATGTTGGTTGGAATTTTTGCAAAACAGTTTAATGTGCTTGTGGATCAGTTTTTCGCATCGTTCTTAGCTTCCGGTGGGGTCTCTGCTTTGGAAAACGCCACTAGGCTTTACAACCTTCCTTTGGGGGTGTTCGGCATCTCCATAGCTACCGTGGTATACCCTGGGCTTTCCAGGGCTATGGAAAATGGGAATGATAAAAAAGTAGAAAACACTCTTATCAAGGGATTGAACTTCCTGTCTTTCCTTATAATTCCTAGTATTTTCATTATGACTTTTTATTCACAGGAAGTAATTGAGCTTGTATTGGGGTATGGCAGGTATTCGGAATACTCTATCAAAATAAGTTCGGAATCACTCCGGTTCTACTCAATAGGGCTTTATTTTTATACAGCAATACATCTTTTAAGCCGTTCCTTTTACGGGATGAAGAACACCAGGGATCCAGTGAAATACTCGCTTATATCCATAATTATAAATATAGTTTTGAATTACCTTTTAATTGAAAGATTTAAACATATAGGAATATCTTTCGCCACCTCTGTGGCAGCTGCTGTAAACTTTTTTCTACTTTATATATACTTTAACAAAAAGTATGTAAAGCTTGATACTAAAAGAAGTATCAAATTTGTTTCGTACGTATTTATTTCAGCTGTATCTGCTCTTTTTGCCAGTATGCAGCTCAAGTCAAATATACTAAAAATATTAGTTTTTGGAGTCGTTTATTTGATGTTTTGGATCTTACCGATAAAAAGGAGAGGAATGGATGCATTCTAATTTGAAGACTTCTACCAACTATAAAGTTTATACCCCCAAGAGGATATCTAGGCTCATTCTCTCAAAAGCTGTCTCAAGCTACTTTTCCTGTGGAGACAAAAAGGAAAAGTTAGATAATCTTAGGATGGTAGATATATCCTGTGGTACGGGTAACTTGATTATAGAAGCACTTGAATTCCTGATACGGATGTCTAAACATGTATACGGGACCTACACTTACAACGAAAATTGGATAGAGGGATACGATATAGACGAGGAAGCCTTGGGCATACTAAGTTCACGTGCAAAAGAGGTCTTTGAAAAATATGGAATACAGGGTCAACTTAAGCTCTACAATGAAAACTCCCTGCTCTACAACTTTGATAAGAAATACAGTATAATACTTGGAAATCCTCCGTATTTTGGAGAGAAGAATAACAAGGATATCTTCGTAGAGATGAAAATTACTGAGTTCGGGCAAAAGTACTATGAAGCTAAGATGGACTACTTTTACTTTTTCATCGAAAAGGGGCTGGACATGCTCGAGGCTGGAGGAGTGCTATCGTACATTACAACAAATTACTGGCTTAAAGCAGACTCCGCAACAAAACTGCGTAGCAAAATAAGAAACGAATCAAACTTTATATATATCAACAACTACAATAAATCAGTTTTTAAAAATGCCATGGGGCAACACAACATGGTATTCGTGCTGAAGAAGGGGTCTTCCCAGATAAAATCCCAAAATGAATTCAAAATAGTGGATGAGGACAGGACGTACTTTAGCAACAACAAGGATATGTACAATCATAACGGTAAAATCATCCTGGCAGACAATAAAACCATAAGTGTGCTAAACAGTATATACAGGCACAGGACCCACTTTCTAACAGATCTGGTCAACGTAAACCAGGGGATAGTCAGCGGTTGTGATAAGGCATTTGTTTTCACTGAGTTCATCGAGGATTTTTCAAAACATCTAAAGGCCTTTTATAAAAACAAAGATATCCACAGATATGTGGTAGATTTAAACAACAAGTTTTGGATACTTTACCTCGATAAGGAAACTGCAGCTGACAAGGTGATTTTAGAGTACCTTGAAAATCATAGAAAAAAACTCGAGGAGAGAAGAGAGGTAAAAAAAAATATAATAAACTGGTGGGAGCTTCAGTGGTCTAGGGATGAGAAAATATTTACATCTCCTAAAATTGTCGGTAGGCAGCGTAACAAAACTAATAACTTCGCCTATGTAGAGGACGACTTTTACGGGAGCGCTGACATATACTACTTAACAGCAAAGCATGACTGGGTAAACCTGCACTACATCCTAGGTTTTTTAAACTCCAGGGTCTTCTATGAATGGTTTAAGGCCAACGGAAAGTCTAAGGGGCACAATCTGGAGCTGTACTCAACACCGCTCAAGGAAACCCCCATATACTACCCAGAAAACTCCAAAAAAGTGGAATATGTGTCACAACTTGTAAAAAAGCAGATTCAAGATTACTCGGAAGAGGTGCAGGAAGAGATAGAAAAATATTTTAGGAGTGTACAATGAGAATAGCGGTTAGCAATTTAATTATAGATATAGAAAAAGATCAAAACAAGGAGATACTAAAAGAGCTGGAGAAATTTGGCATAAAAAAAAGTAATATAACAAAACTCCAATACTCTAAAAGGTCTATTGACAGTAGGAAAAAAAACAGCATAAAGTTTGTTTACAACCTTGAGCTGCAACTAAAAAACAAAATAACTGTCGATGAGAAGTCTCCAAAAATCAGGATTATCAAAAATAAATCTTATCCAAAGAGAAACCCTTTAAAACTGGAGGGAAGCATCGCTGTAATCGGAACAGGTCCTGCTGGCCTTTTCGCCGCACTTAGGCTGTGCGAGTATGGCTATGCCCCGCTCATATTCGAGCGTGGTTCTAAAGTAGAGGAGAGGCATAGGGATGTCGCCAATTTCTACAAAAATGACGTGCTGAATACGGATTCAAACATTCAATTTGGCGAGGGTGGAGCAGGCACTTATTCTGACGGAAAACTAACAACGAGGATAAAAAGCGAGTACATAGAAAAAGTTTTTAATGAACTGGTTGAAAACGGTGCCTCAGAAGAGATACTTTACGACTACAAGCCACATATAGGGACCGATATACTTTCTGTGGTCGTGGCGAATTTGAGAAAAAAGATAGAGGGAATGGGCGGAAAATTTTACTTTAATACAAGGGTAGACGATGTTATCATAAAAGATGGAAGGGTGGTAGGTATAGAAGTGACTAGCCCTTATAGTAAGGATAACCTAGAGGTAGAGCACCTTATACTGGCCACTGGGCATAGCGCTAGGGATACCTACAGAATGCTGCATAAAAGGGGGGTCTTTATGGAAAGTAAACCCTTTGCTGTTGGGGCTAGGATAGAACACCCCAGGGCGGATATAGATAAGATGCAGTACGGTAAATTTGCAGACCACCCAATGCTAGGGGCAGCAACGTACAATGTCACCTATAACAACAGAAAAGAGAACCGCGGTGTATTTTCATTCTGCATGTGCCCTGGAGGTGAAATAGTAAATGCAGCCTCTGAATCCGGCACAAGTCTTGTCAACGGCATGAGTTATTCCAAGCGGGATGGAGAATTTTCCAACTCAGCTATCGTAGTTGCAGTAAATGATAGAGATTACGGAACAGATCTTTTTTCTGGAATGGAGTTTCAGCAGAAACTTGAAAAAAAATCATATGAAATAGTTCAAAATTACGGTGCAGTCTATCAAAAGGTAACAGATTTCATTAAGAATAGGGAGACAAGCTCAGAAATAAGATCAAGCTATGGCATGCGCCTTCATTCCTGCAATTTGAATTCTTTCTTCCCTGGTTTTATATCGAATAATCTGCAGGATGCATTTAAATATTGGAGTAAAAATCCTTTTTTCATCTCAGAAAATGCCAACCTGATAGCACCTGAAACAAGGACATCTGCGCCTATTAAAATAACCAGAAACGAACTGGGTAAATCAGTTAATACAGGGAATCTCTACCCTATCGGGGAGGGTGCCGGATATGCCGGTGGCATAGTTAGTGCCGCCGTGGACGGAATAAAAATCGTAGACTCCATCTTTACAAAAGTAATAGAGTAAGGAGGTTAGCATGCATCATCTGTTAATTGCTGTTTTGATTTTCACTGTCAGTTTTATACTCATCGTAAGCGAAAAAATCCCAGCTGTATGGACAGCCATGCTAGGTGGGATGCTCATGGTCTTAACCGGAATAATAGATGAGCATATGGCTTTTGAGGCTCTTTTTGAAAATTTGGAAATCGTATTTCTTTTATTTGGCATGATGATAATCGTAAACGTACTCTCAGATACCGGGATATTCCAGTGGTTTGCAATAAAAATAGCTCAAGTTGTGAAAGGGGATCCCTTTGGAATAATAGCTTTACTGGCCCTGGTTACAACTATCTTTTCGGCTTTTTTAGATAATGTCACCACAATACTTCTAATGGTGCCTGTCTCCATATTTATAGCCGACCAGCTGGAGCTTGACCCTTTACCTTTTATTATGACTGAAGTATTCTCTGCAAATATAGGCGGTTCTGCCACTTTGATAGGTGACCCGCCAAATCTTATCATAGCAAGTGCTTCTGGATTGGGATTCAACTCTTTTCTGATAAATTTAGCTCCTGTTTCCATGATAAATTTAGTACTGCTAATATTGATAATGTACCTGCTATTTTGCAGAAAAATGAAAGTTTCTAGGGATTTAAAAGCAAAGATACTTGATATGAAGCCTTCTAGGTCGCTTAAAAATAAAAAAGATTTGATTAAAGCTCTGGCGATCTTTTCGCTTGTAATATTCGGGTTTCTCACAGATAATTTATTCCACAAGGGACTTGCCGTCATATCGGTAAGTGGAGCTATGCTGCTTTCTATAATTACATACTCTGATCCCCACAAATCTCTTATCAAAGTAGAATGGGATACCCTGTTTTTCTTTATGGGGCTTTTTATACTTGTAAAGGGGATTGAAGAAGTTAAACTTATCGAGATTATAGGAGAAAAAATCATTAACTTGACGCAGGGTAACATGGCGCTTATGGAAATGTTTATACTCTGGTTTTCAGCTATTTCAACCTCGTTTATGGGAAACGTCCCATATACAGTTACGTTTTCAAAAATTATACATGTTTTGTCTTCTAATTTTCCAGGACTCAGTGTAGATACATTTTGGTGGGCCCTCTCCCTGGGAGCCTGTCTGGGCGGTAATATTACCATAGTAGCTTCTGCTGCAAATATTGTTGCCGTTAGTGCTTCGGGTAAAGCCGGTAGAAAAATAAGTTTTTCTGAATTTTTGAAGTATGGAGTGCTTATTGGGACTCTTTCTATGATTGTTTCTAGTGTCTATTTGATCATAAGATACTGATTTCACTATATCCTTTAAGGTGATTGGCTTAAAGGATATTTTTTATTTTAATAATATGTGCTAATATATATGTATACTGACTTAGGTATTAATTAACCTAGGTTGCTAATTAAAATTGTCGGTAAACTACTGCACTTATTTACAGAAACTTTTTAGCACGCATTTAAATAAAAATAGTTTTTGGTTACAAGTTTTCATAAATCACATAAATTATTTTAAATCTTTAAACAATACTTTAGTCTGTTTAAATATTTTTTATTCTGTATATCTTTTTATTTTAACCACTAGAATAAGCATTTAGGAGGATTTTACGCCATGTCTGTACTTTCAATTGGACAAATAGTTTACGACTTGATAGTAGAACTCGATGGTTTCCCGTTTGAAAATAGAAAATATTCGGTTGACCATTTTATTGAAACCGGTGGAGGCCCAGCATCTAATGCTGCCTTTCTGCTTGCAAAATGGGGTACAAACACAAGCCTCTGCGGAAGGGTAGGACATGATCTTTACGGAGACAGAATACTGTCTGAGTTTCATGCTGTGAAAGCAGACACCTCTTTAATCAAAGCAATTAACGGGGCTGAAACTTCTCTTTCTCTAGTCCTTGTGAACAAAAAAAATGGGAGTAGAACCATCATAAACCGTAAAAATAAAGACTCAGACATTAATGTTGATTTTGACTCTGTACAAAACTATCCTAAAATAATCCTCTTTGACGGACACGAACTTGGTGCTTCCCTAGCTGCAAAACTGGCTTTTCCAGATGCTGTTACAGTATTAGATGCCGGTTCTGTGAGGATTGGTACTCTGGAGTTGGCACCATTATCAGACTATTTTATCTGTTCTGAAAAATTCGCTCTAGAGTACTGCAACATAGAAAATTTGGATATTTCTAAAGACACTCATAAAGTTTTCCATAAGTTGAAAGGTTTGACATCTGGAAAAATTGCAGTAACCTTGGGTGAAAGGGGCCTAATATATGAAACTGAAGAAGGTGCCGTCCACATGAGTGCTTTTAGCACCGATGCTGTAGACACTACAGGTGCCGGCGATATCTTCCACGGTGCGTTTACATATGGCCTTTTACAAGGATTCCCCTTTGAAGAAAACCTGAAGTTTGCCTCTCTTACCTCAGCCATCTCTGTCGAAAAACCTGGTGGAAGATCTTCTATACCTGAGCTTTCTGAGGTTATTAAAAAATTCAAAAAACTTACCGGGAGTGATATATTTGAAGTTTCAATACCTTTCATATAGAAATGACATTTTTGAGTCCATTGTGGACCATACCCCAAAAATATATATTTTCGATAAGGTCTCCAACAAAAACCTTGCCAAAGACTACTATCTAAAATTAACCGGCTCTCCCATGGGAAAAAGGTCAGAGTTTTTAACTACTGGCGAGTTGAAGGAACGAATTTTCCTCACGGATAAAATACTGCTTAAAGAGGAAAAACCTGTTCTACTCTTTTACCAAGCTCTTGGTCCGGAATTAAAAAGATCTTTAAAAATAGATAACTATTATGACATAATCGATACCGCCGAAAACTTCCTCGGATTTTACAGATTGCTGAATGAATTCCAGATAGATACAATAGGCGAGCTAGAAGGGTGGCAGGAAGAGATCTACAAAAACTTCCAAGAGATCAAGATCAACTATGATAAGCTTCTTGAAAAGTACGCCTATACAGTTCAAAGCAAGGTGGAGAAAATAGACAAACTCGACTTCTCCTTAATAGACGAATACAGCGAAATTGTTTTTGTGAATAAACTATATTTTTCACCTTTGGAGAAAAATATATTATCCAGACTCTGTGAAAATTTTGAAGTTAAACTATTTCTTCAGCTTTTAAAAGGTGACTTCGACGAGGATGACCTCTGCTTAAAAAGGGTTTCCTGCCCTACAGACTTAAAAACTAAAGTAACCATGATAAAATCTGAGGACAGGTTCGTGCAGCTAATAAACTTTCTTTCCCTCATTGAAAAGGACAGTTTTGTGGTGCTAGATGCCGATTCTGAATCTGAAGAGTACAAAAACATGCTGTCTAAAAATTTTATAAAATCAAACTCCGAGATAAGATTATCGGAGAGCAAAATATTTAAGTTTTTAAGCAAGTGGCACCAGATTTTAAGCGGAGCTGAATTATCCGGAAATGCACTCTATATCCGCACCGCTGATCTTCTAGATTCTATAAACTCCGAATTTTTCAGGGAATACTACCAAATAGATGCAGACACTTACAAAGAGTTTATACGACTTGTATCTGACGACTATAGGTACATTACTAAATCTTTTTTAGATCAACTTGCGGTTTCTAGAAACCCTGTGTTTGAAAAAATAGCCCTGATATCTGCAGATATCGAGACCCTACACTCATTTAAAAGCCTCGGAGAATTTGCAGTTTTCCTCGAAGACAAGGAAAACTTCAATTTCACTCAGCTAGATGACCTTGAGTTTGCAGATAGTATCCAGAAATATTTTGAAGCCCTCTCCGAGGTGCTGTCTATCGAGCATATGGGCATACTTGACAACTGGGAGGGATATTTTTCTAAAAACAAAATTTCAGAGGGACTTTTCAGACTGATTTTAAAATATCTCAGACATAAGCCTCTAACTTACACAGAGCTTATAAAAAGTGACGGCCATGTTTCCATAGAAAATATTTCAGAAGCTGCTGATGTCAAAAGGCCGAAGCTTATTGTTCTAAATGCCTATGAAGGCATCCTCCCATCTAAGGGTAAGAACGGATTCCTGTTTACAGATGCCCAAAAAGAGGCTCTTGGGATATTAACCCACGAATATACAAGTTTACTTGAGAAGCATAACTTGTTTAGGCATATTTTTTCATGCGATGAGGTATGCATTTTTACGCTGGAAAATGAAGAAAAAAATATAGAAGCAAGTTCTTTTTTAGAAGAGCTCAGGATAAGTTATAAGCTCGATTTCGAGAGAACAGAATACTCTGAAGCGGAGTGCATGCAGACAGTTAGGGAAATCTTGGCTTCAGAAACATTTATAGAGAGCTCCAAGGATATATTAGGCGACTCCTACTCAAAACGCAAAGACCTCATCGCTCTCACACACGATGACTTTAACGATTCCCTTGATATAAGCAGCTACGCCTACAATGAACTGGTGAAATGCAGATACTACTTTTTTTTGAAGAGGATAGTGTCACTTCAAGAGGAGATATTCAAACCAGAATATAAAATAGATGCAAAGCTGCTGGGTATAATAAGCCACAACTTGATGGAGGAGGTCGCCAGGCTTAAGTCGGTCGAGGTCAAAAAAGGTAATTTCAGCCTAAAAAAAGAAAAACTCCAGAAGATACTGGAGGATCAGCTGAGCAGAAATCACCTAAAAATACCTATGGACTACTTAAAATATTACAAAAAAATAATCTTCCCAATAGTAGTAGATGGTGTAGAAAAATTTTACCAGGAGCTAAAGGATGCTTTTTCCCATGAAAAGATAAAAACTTTTTCACCAGAAAAAAGGGATAAAGAGCCTCTTTTCCAGGATGCTTCTTCCGGCTTAAATGTCTGCCTTACAGGTAGAATGGATCTTTTGGTTGAAACAGAAGCTTCTAATCACATATACGACTACAAGACCGGCAGAGGTGACATCTCCCAGTTAGACTTTTATTCAATACTGTTTTATGGAGAAAGCAATTTATCGCATAAATATATCTACAGTATATTAGATAACGAGTTGATCCCGGAGGGATCCAGAAAAAATATGCTCAGCAGAGACCTGCTTATATCTGAGATAAAAAATTTTTTAAGCGACACAAAATACACCCGTACAGATAAAAACTCTATCTGCAGGGTCTGCGAGTATGCTCCGATATGCCAAATGAGGTGGGAAAATGAATAGAAAGGTATTAAAAGCCAGTGCTGGAACTGGTAAGACATACAGGCTTTCACTTGAATACATCGCCTCTATCTTAAATGGGGAAAATTTCGAGGAGATCCTGGTTATGACTTTTACAAAAAAAGCTACTGCAGAAATCAGATCAAGAATTTTTCAGCATCTGGATTCGTTATTAGGCTCCTCTGAACCGGAAAAAGAAGAATTAAGCGGTAATCTGAAAAAACTATACCCAGGTATAGTTTTAGACGAAAAACTGTTGAGGTCAGCCTATGAGAGGATGCTGGCAAATAAAGATAAAGTAAAAATATACACTTTAGACAGCTTTACAAATATGCTTTTCAAAAAAGCTATATCACCGCATTTAAACGTCTATTCATATGAAATAATAGATGACGATAAAAATGAATTCTACCTTGAAAGCGTGTTGAAAAAGCTTATTTCTGAAAAAAGGTACTTTGACAAGCTCAAGATATTTTTTCAAAACAGGGCTTTTAAAAATATAGATGATTACCTGCATTTGATAAGCGAACTCCTAAACAACAGGTGGAAGTTCTTAGTCATAGACGGAAGTTCAAATCTAAAACCAAAACAGAAAAAAGGTTTATCTGATTTCTTCATTATATTCGAAGAGATGCTGTTGCTTATTGAAGAGGGCAGAAAAATAAAAAATCCAGAAAAGCCCTTTGAAGAAGCTATAAAAACTAAGTTCAGGGGCTATCTTAGTTTAAACGGGGCAGAGGGAAAAAAGGAATTTTTGACTTTAAATTTCAAAGCTCTTCTTGCGGAGAAAAACTTTTGGGTGGACTCCTTTATTAAGCCTACCAAAAAAGTTCCTGAGACATCCGGTATTTATGAAAGGGTAGTCTCTTTTTATGATGATTTTAAGGAGTCTTTGGCTGGGTATATCTATGACGAGGTAATGCTCCCTACAGAAGATGAGATATTAGAGTTTTCAAACCATGTCTTTGATATATACGACAGCTTTAAATTTTCCGATAAAAAATTTACCCACAACGATATCTCCACATACACCTACAAATTTTTCTCCAGCAGGAATCTGGGCATTTTATCTGATGGACGTGCTACTGAATATTTGTATCAATTGATAGGTAGTAAAATCAAAACCATGTTTATCGATGAATTCCAGGATACCAGCATATTGCAGTGGAAAATACTGCTTCCTCTTATAGAAAATGCTGAAAACCTGATTGCTGTTGGAGATGAAAAGCAAAGTATCTACGGTTGGCGTGGTGGAGAAAAGAAGCTATTTGAAAAGCTGGAAAAAATAATAGGTGCAGATGAAGAAAGAATGGATACCTCATTTAGAAGCGAGAAGAACATAATGGGGTTTGTGAATGGCTTTTTTAACAAAAGCGATGAAAGATGGCAGTATGAAGATGTTAAGCATTTAGACAGCAAAAATGGCGGTTATGTTGAGCTGCATATCGATGGGAA
Organism: Ilyobacter polytropus; assembly: GCA_003246855.1. Lineage (GTDB taxonomy): Bacteria > Fusobacteriota > Fusobacteriia > Fusobacteriales > Fusobacteriaceae > Ilyobacter_A > Ilyobacter_A polytropus_A. Next base: position 2,681 of record QKCP01000076.1, on the reverse strand, counting down.
AAACAGTGAAAGTTCTCCCATTGAAAAACTTGTAAACGCAATTAAGTGCAAAATCAAAAATTACGGCAGCGTTTCTGTAGTGGCTAGAAGGAAAAAAGACTTAAACGAGATATCGGCTCGGCTTGATGAGGAAAAAATACCATACATCACCAATGACGGCCAGTGCATAGTGGAACACAGGGCTATCAAAGGGATTTACTATCTTATAAAATACCTGGTTTACAGAGATTATTTCTCACTTGCGTGTTTTTTAAGGGATGAGATAATAGATATAGATGGGAATTCTTTGAAATTTTTGTTGCAGAACAGATCCGCAATAGAAGTGTACCTAAACGGTGGAGAAAGCCTGGAACTCCCTTCAGAGCTGGGACAGGTATTAAGCTATGTGAGAGGGTATAACAACAAAAAATTCTCGCAATTTCAAACTGAAGGTGACAGTATAAAAGATGTTGTAAGATCATTTTTCGAAGAGTTTGGGGTAGCGGCAAAATTCAGCAGCAACAGCGACCTCAAAAACATCTATTATTTTTATCAACTTTTAAGGGAGCATAGTTCACTGAATGACCTGATATCTTATGTGGAGGAGAACAGAAATTCACAAGCATTGAAGCAATTGGCAGTAGAAGACCTAAACGCAGTAAAGCTTATGACCATTCATAAGTCTAAGGGACTTGAGTTTGATACCGAACTCTTCTACTTCAAGCAGAGCAAAACTCCCCCGTCTAACAATTTCAAATTTTATATAAAATTCTCGGACGACTACACCTATGTTGAGGATTATTTCCTCTGTTTCCCAAAATACAAAGATGTGCTGGGAGTGCTTGGTTTAGACTTTGAATCCCAAGAGTCGGAAAAAGAGGAGATGGAGGAGATAAACAATTTTTACGTCGCCCTCACTAGGCCTAAAAAGAATCTGTTTGTCTTCATGGATATGAATAGGGATCTGGAAAAATGCAGCGATGAGTTTTACATAAGGGGGATAAAAAATGCCTCCGAAATGGAGTTTTCCGAGGAGGTAGAAGAATACTCTGATAGTGCTGGTATTTTTTCATGTGCATCTGTGCCTGAAAAAGTAGCTCTGAAGATTCCAACCGGTGTAAAAAAATATTTTTCCACTACGAAGCTGTGCGACATATCTGTAGAGAAGAAACATGAAGCCTTCAAAATTAGCATAGAGAAAGAAAATAAAAGAAAAATCGGTCTAGCCATGCACTATTACATGGAATTTTTAAAACATAACAGCGATAAAGAAAGAGAACTTGCCACTAAAATGGTGCTTTCCAAATATGGAAACATGTTTGGAAGAGATAAAATAGCCTCAATTTTAGATAGAATTACCCATTTTATATTCAACAATGAAGATATCCTTGAATATGATATTTTTAATAAAAAATATGATGTTTTAAACGAGTATGAAATAGTAGAAGTTTCTGAAGGAATTTTAAGAAAATATCGTATTGACAGGCTTAATATAGACCACAAAAATAAATATGCTCTCATAGTAGACTATAAAACAGGTGAGAGTAAAGACCCGGCTCAAATTGAAATGTACAAAACCCTTGTAGCGAATCGTCTCGGCACAGACTACTGCGTAGATGCCATATTCTTGGAAATAGAATAAGAGGGGCTCCCCTCTTATTTTTCCAACACTATATCTTTAAATTTTTCTCCTTTACTTAATAAAACCTTTGCATAAGAACAAGTGGGATAAATTTTATACCCTTTCTCCCTTGCAAATTTTACCCCTTCTTCAACCAACTCTTGAGCTATCCCCTTCCCTCTAAGTACGGGAGAAACATAGGTATGGTTTATGACCATTTCCCACTCTTCTCTAAAATAATAGGTCATTTCGGCAATCAATTTACCGTTTTGTTCTATGTAAAATACCCTCTCATTTTTATTGTGTCTTATCTCCATCTCCATCCCTCCCATATAAGTTCTTTATTATTTTTACCATATACGAGTACCATTTCCTTCTAACAAATAAAAAACCTCAGAAAAATCTGAGGTTGCTTTTTACCATCCACCTGATGTTACTCTTGTTGGTTCAAATTTAACTTTTTTCGCATTAACATCTTCTAGCATATCCCATCCACTTGATGTCACTCTTCTTGTTGAAAATACTGCATTAACATCTTCTAGCATATCCCATCCACTTGATGTCACTCTTCTTGTTGAAAATGGCGCTGCGTTGCTTACCGATAAAATAGTAAACATAAATAATAAAACTACTAATAGTTTTTTCATAGTATTCCTCCTATATTTTATTAATTTTTTCTAAAAATAACCTTTCTTCAGCTTGAAAATTATATGTATTGTAATACTTTAAAAATTTATAGCCTATTTTTAGTGTTTCTTTCTCTTCTAATAGCTTAAAGTAAATATTTTCAGCTTCTTTTATTAGAGTTATATTTTTTTCATTTGATAAATTTAATAATTTCTCTATTGCTTGATATTTAAATTTAATATTTGATATGAAAAAATCGTTATCATTTATAACAAATACTTTGGAATAATAAAGTACAGCTTCATTATTTCTATTGAGATATTCTGCTGCTTCGCCCATACTGTAGTAAACTCTTTCTAAATAATCTTTGGATAATTCCTCTTTATCTAATTGTTCTAAAAGTTGTTTATTTTTTCTTAAGTAAAATTTACATCTTTCTTTGTTATTCTGTACT
>QKCP01000156.1 GCA_003246855.1 Ilyobacter polytropus | reverse complement strand
AGACCGCAGTAATAACCTCCGGACTGCCGTTCGCCATAATACTGCTGGTTATGACATATAGCCTGCACGTCGGGCTTAGAAATGATTTTAAGATACTAAAGCAATACAGGGAAGATAAGCTGCTTGATCTTTTCATCGTTTTCGAACTTACCGGAAATTCTTTCGCTGAAAAGCTTGTTCAGCAGCTTATCTTCCCTGTATTGCTTTAGCACTTTAAAATCATTTCTAAGCCCGACGTGCAGGCTGTATGTCATAACTAGTAGTATTATGGCGAACGGCAGTCCGGAGGTTATTACTGCGGTCTGCAGGGCGTTTAAGGCGTCCGTTCCCCCTGCGATTAAAAGTGCTATTGCAAGTACGCCTTCCATCACAGCCCAGAACACCCTTTGCGGCACAGGCGAATCCAGCTTACCTCCAGAGGTGAGGTTGTCCACCACCAGGGAACCGGAATCGGATGAGGTGACGAAAAACGATATCACCAGGAATACACCCATAGAAGACATCATGGTTTTTAATATCTGCGAAACGCCCATGTTCTGTATCATCTCAAATAAAGAGGTCGCTATGTTGGATTTCACCGCACCAAACAAAAGCCCGTTGTTTGAAATATCCTGGAACATCGCCGTCCCACCGAACACCGCCATCCAGATAAAACTCAGCAGTGTGGGTACAAGTAGGATAGCACTTATAAACTCCCTTACTGTCCTTCCCTTTGATATCCTGGCGATAAACATCCCCACAAAAGGCGACCATGATATCCACCAAGCCCAGTAGAATATGGTCCAGCTCCCCTGCCAGTTCTCATTCCCCTGTTCCGACCAAAAACTTATATTTATGATGTTGCTTAGGTAGAAGCCGATACTGTTGTTGAAAAGCCTTATGATAAACAGTGTAGGGCCTACAAGTAAAATCAATATTAAAAATACTGCCGCCACCCTCATGTTCAGCTCAGACAGTATCCTTACTCCTTTTCCTATACCTGAAACTACGGAAAGGGTTGCAATACCGGTAATTATGCATATTAAAATAACCTGGACAGATGTGCTTTGCGGTATTCCGAAAAGGTAATTCAGCCCAGCGTTTATCTGTTGTGCACCGAATCCAAGTGAAGTTGCCAGCCCGAACAGGCAGGAAATTACCGCTAATATGTCGATGATGTCTCCAAGTATGCCGAATACTTTGTCCTTAAATATAGGGTAGAATACAGATCTCAGTGATAATGGCAGCCCCCTGTTGTAGGCAAAAAAGGCAAGTGCCAGTGATATTAGTGCATATATCCCCCAAGGGTGGAACCCCCAGTGGTAAAACGTTATTCCCAGGGCAGATTCCATGCTGGATTTGCCACCGAACATAGGCAGAGTTGTGTTGAAGTGGTAAAGGGGCTCTCCTATGCTCCAGAACATGAGTCCTATACCCATGCCTGCACTTATAAGCATTGAGTACCACGCGAAGTTTGAGAATTCTGGCTTGGCCTCAGGCCCCCCAAGTCTTACTTCGCCAAGTTTGCTGAACAGCAGGTAAATGGGAAACAATAGAAAAAAGTTTGCACTGAGTATGAAAAACCAGTTCCATTTTGTGGTAATAGCAGTTTTTAGCGTTCCGAAAACGCTGTTTGCGGTTTCTGGGTTTTTCAGTGTGAAACCTAAGAAGAGTGTGACCAAGAGCCCTGATATTATGGAAACCTGTGGGTGGAAATCGAATCCGAATTTATTAAAATTTCTGGAATGGAGTAGCTTAGCCTTCCCTTTAAACTTTTGTGTCTCGTAAGTTGGTTTTTTTAAATACATTTTTCCCTCCTTAATGTTTTTATTTATAAAAAAAACACCCTAACCCTACTATTCAAAAGAATAATAGAGTTAGAGTGTTTAAGCTTCACCAAGTCGACCTTGATTCACCATATACCATTTGAAATAGTATAGTTCATTGCCTTTTAAAGACCCTGAACAAACCACAGTTCTATCCATGTTTTTCGATTAAATTTTCCTCTTTACGATTAGCTCGAATCAATACTGCAGAACACATTATCGACCTCACAAATCGAGTACTAAATTAATTTACTTCACATTATATATTTTTTATATATTATCATTAATTTAAGTTAATGTCAAATCGATTACAGTTTAATCAACTGAGTAGGCTCTTATAAATACAGCAGACAATATTTGTAATGTGTTTTTGAAGCGGAGCAAGCTGTACTAGCAGGGGATAGGGTCTGACTAAAGTATTCTACAGAATTAATCGACTCTTCCTTAAATTAAAACCAGGACAGTTTAAACTGTCCTGGTTTTAATATTTTATAGGTCACTCGGTTTTTTCTATTTCTCGTCTTTACTGAAAATGTGTCTGTCGGCTTGGTATCACCTTATAGTTATTTTTTTACTTAAAATATATGCTCCAAAAAATTTATCGAAAATGTGTATCCCGTAAAAGCAGGCTACCATACTGAGAAAACTAAGTAAAATCTTTTTCCCTTCGCTCAATCCGATAAGTCCACCGATGAAATACCCTACGAATAAAAATAGTATTGGGATGATGTATATAAGGGCGCCAAACTTAAGGAGCGAGTTGTCGGAGATTTCAATTTCAATAGTTTCACCTACCTTAAAATTTCTTTTGGTCTTGATAACAAATTCCTCTGAAAATTTCCCGTCCTCAGTACAGGTTTTACAGTGTCCACAGCTAGTTTTTTTATCTACTTGTACAATTATATACTCTTTGTGAGCTTCTTTAACAACCCCTTTTTTGATCAATAATCCCCCCTCCTTAAAATTGAAATTTTATTGAATATCAAACTGAGGAGTTTTTAGGATATGATTTTTATTCCAACTCCTTGCTTCATTATGAAAACAGGTACACTAACTAGGATAAAAAAATCGAAATATAAAATCTAGTCATGAGTCAAATTCTATAAATTTAATGCAGTACAATTTTTTTCGGCCAAGGGTTCTCTAATGACATTCTCCAGGTCTTGTCTATATATTGATGTGTGTATTTCTGCTCTACTAAATGGAAGTAGTATCCGCCTTTTTCTGTTAGTCTATACCCAACGGCACATTTTTCGATAAATCCTAATTTTTCAGAAATTTTTAACTCCAAATGAAATTTTTCAAGCAAATTCTCATTAAATAAATTATTAAAAGTCTTGGCATTGATTTCCATATTGTAACAACTCCAAAACAGCCAGTATGAAACACTTGTCCTGAAATCAAATTCCAAAGCTAAGCAAGTTGGGGCCTCATTTTTTTCGATGCTTTTAATATATTCTTCAACAGAAAAAGTATTTATTTTAAAAAAATTATCCGCTAGTGAAGCTGCACTTGGCCCAAGGCCTATGAAGTTATCTCTTGTTACTGAGGAATATTTTTCAGAATCTTTTTTAGCGAATGTCCAAACTGAAGTTCTCTCAAAATTATTTTTTTTAGAAGCCTCGATTAATCCACCTAGCATTTTTTTCTTTTGATTTTTACCCAAAGGTTTGTTTTTATTTTTTGAGAATGAGAAATCTATAAATGGGTATGTTGATATTTGAGTAGCCCCAAGTTTTACAGCTTTATCAAAGTCACTTTTTAAGTCATCTTGATTTTGTCCAGGGATTCCAAAGATCAGGTCAAAATCTACGACATCAAACTGGAATTTTTTCACCCTTTCAAGTTTTTCTTCAACATTGCCCTTGCTCCGTCCTAGGTTTTCCAAGCATTTTTCCGAAAATTATTGGACTCCTATGCTGATCATATTGAACCCAATCTCTTTTAAACTTTCTAAAACTTTGTCTTCTAAATTATCCGGATGCAGCTCGATTGCAAAATTATCTTCAACATTAAAACTGTTTTTTATTTCTGCAACTATACTGCTTAAATCACCTATTAATAGAGCGGGAGTCCCACCTCCAAAATATACTGAATTTATCTTTTTTGGGTATTTTTTAGAAACCATTTTTATTTCTTTTATCAAGGCTTTTACAAATTTTTCAGACAGATCTTTTTCGTATAAAACCTTGAAATACGGGCAAAAACTGCATAGTGACTTACAAAATGGGATATGTATATACAGGCCAACTTCATCTGAACTATACCTTAGCTCGACATCTTTTTTGTCATAAAATACAAAAGGGTTTAATCGTCTAGTTAATATCAGTTTCAATATACTGGTCAAAATTATATATCACCCTTCCACTATAGGAATTTTAAATACTCCAATATCGCCAAAGGCCTGAGCTTCTGTAAAACGTACATTTCCACAGTAATGGAAATCCCACAATTTTTACATGTATACTCATCGTATATTCCCTCTCTGCAGCAACAGTTGGTGATCTGCCCCTGGTTCATAACATTACTTCCCCATATAGGCCTCTCCCATTTGTCTTTTTTTAGCTCCCACAAACCATCAAAAGTATTTAAGATTTTAAAAGGTTTTTTCAATTTCAATTTCAGCAATCTTAAGACTACATCTTGTTTCTCTTCGGAAGTTAGCATAAGGTTTCTGTCTAGTCCGACATAAGGAGTAAAGATATGTACTAGTATTCCTTTTATTTTCTTTATACTCAATCAGCTTTTTCAAATCAGATTTAACCGATTCAAAGCTATACTTCCCGTACCCTAGATTTGAGACAATGCAGTGTTTGCAGTTCAAATTGCATTTATCAGTTAAAATTATGGAGCTGCTCAGCGGACCCCTTTTTTTGAATAATACTCGATTTATCCCCCATTTTATGTAAAACAGTAGTTTTCTCATAAAGACTCCTTCCCAAAATTAGTATGTTACTGAAAAAAATTATACAAGGCTTCATATTCAAAATTTTTTGCTTTACTATTAAATTAGAGGATTTTAAATTTTCCCTTTAATAAATTAATTAAGAAATTGGCTTTATGAATTAGTAATGTTCTTATAAATTTTCTATTGGATTTAGATTAGTACAATAAAAATTGAGCATTTAAAAGGAGAGTGCTGCTGAATATAAAAGGGCAAAGGAACGGTGGGGAGACAAGGTAAAGATGTCAGCTTCCGGGGAATCAGTTTCTGTTGACCTCCCGGCATCTCTTAAGTTCGCTCTTCCTGATAGGCTGCCAAATGCTGAAGTTACTGCTATGAGCCTAGAACTTGGTACATTGTCTTCTATGCGAGTGTTTATGGCACTACGAGCCGAAAACTGGCTTCATCATCATGGTGGCAGAGAAAATCCACGGGCAGAAAAAATAAAGGCTGAATTATTACGAGCTTTTTATCCTGATGCTACTGAGTGGAAATCCAAAATTTGGATTCAGGGTAGAGATGTTGTGGAACAAGCCCTTATTCAATTAAAATAGTCTATAATAAGTTTTCTTTAACAAGAAATTCTTTTCATCCGACTTTTTATGACAATAATTTTATTTTAGTTAATTAACGGATTTTTATGGTCCGGTACTTATCTTTTATATTTTTCAAGAAAAATTTCCCGTGGGAGTTGGCATCCATCAGTTTCTTGAAAATGTTTTTAGGAACATCAAGATATTGAAGCCTTATGCCGTCATAAAATTCTATTTCGAGTATTTTCAGTGCCGGCTCGTATCCTATAGATTTTAAAATACTGGAATATACGGATTCTTTTTGCATACATACTCCCTCCCTTAAAAATTCATTTTTAATGCGCTATTTAATCTGAAAATAAAAGCATCTTTAAGAATTATATAAGAAAAATTCACATGAATCCTTTTTCTTACAGGTTTATCAGGTGGAATTAATAGGGACTCACAAAATTATAAAGTCGGATTAACTATTTTAATGGCGCTTAAAATAGCATCTTGCTGAGCCTTTTCAACATTGTTGCTGTTGTGATGCTGGTAAAATTTAGCCCTCATATTACCTGTTCCATCTGTAATGGTGCACTGTAAAAAAATAGAGCTTGCATCTCTGTTTATAATATCGCAGCTTATTCCATAGTTAGGATACATTTCTCTAAACTCTTTAATGATTTCATAAAAATCATTTTCCTTCAAATACATCCCTCCTAATAAAAATATTGAGCCCCTATTATTTTAATTATAACCCATTTATATATTTATTCAAAAGTTTCCAGACAGGAGTTTCGCCGGATAGATATTGACGTTATAACTTTGTGTAGCAGCGTAAGGCAGCTATAAGGAGCGGGAGGTTGATCGCTATCAGTTGTACAAAATATGAATTTAGTAATACAGATTTAGTTATAAAATTGACATTTTTCTACTAGGAGTGTTACAATATATAAGATGCTACTCAAATAAGAGGCATTAAATTATAAAAAATAAATCGAGAAGCTCTACAAAGAGTGCTTTGTTTGCATTTATTAAAAGGGGGGTTAATACTATATACTATATTGTTATAATTTCTTTTCTAAGCCTTCTCTTATTGTATATT
>QKCP01000133.1 GCA_003246855.1 Ilyobacter polytropus | reverse complement strand
TCTGCCCGTACTTCAACGACAGGTGCCAAAACCTGGCGAGCTCAAACCTTGACCCGGCAACATTCTTCAGCCAGAGGGAAGCGGAGCTAAGAGTGAAGATAGACGAGCTCAGCATAAAACTGGCCGGATACGGTGACTTAGATGGGGATAAACAGGGCCTCATATCGGAAAAATCCAGGCTGGAAGATAGAAAAAAAGACCAAAAATATAAAAGTAACGATCTCAACGTAAAACTTGAAAATCTCAGGCTCCAAGACGAAGTGATAGCCTCGCTTGAAAAGTTCATGGAAAAGATATCGGAGGGTTCACCTGTAAAAGGGGACAGTTTTGACGAGACTTTCAAGAAGCTCCAGATAGAAGAAGGGGTACTCGTTCAGCAGGAAGGGGCCTTCAAGTTGGACGAACTGGAGTCAGAAATAGAGGGTATAGGGAAAAGAATAGAAGAGGTACAAAAAGGTGTAGAAGCCAAGAGAGAGGAGCTTACTGTTAAACTTGCTACTCTGGAAAAACTAAAAGCCGAAAAAGGCGAGCTGGAAACCAGGCAGGAGGAGCTTGCAGGAAAGCTGGTTGGAATGGACGAGCTCAAGGTTGAGATAGCAGGCGTAAAGGCGAGCATGGCATACTATGAAGAGGGGCACAACATCTACATGAAGAACTTAAGTGCATCGAAGAAACTTGGGGAGTTCCAGGAAAAGAAGAAAATATTAGAAGCCGGGATAGAAAAGGTGGCAGAGGAACTTGGGCAACATAAAAAGTCCCACCAGGAAAAAATTTCAAGTTTCGATAAGGAGCTGTATGAAAAAATATCCAAGAGCATAGCGGAGCTAAGGGAAACCGAAAAGGGGATACACAAAAAGATCGGCGAGAGCGAGTCGGCAGTAGAAGAACTGAAGAAAAAGAAGTCCAAGCATAAAGAAGATTCCAAAAGAATCAAAGATATATCACAGCAGATATCCAAGCTAAATAAGAAAATAGCATTGACGGATAAATTCCGTGGAAACATAAACACCATGGGGAAAATGGTAGCAGACAGCTGGATAAAAAATATAGCACTCAAGGCTACAGAAAACTTTAGAGATATCACAGGTAGATCTGAGCAGATAGAGTGGATAAACAATGATAAAGAGAGCTTTGCCGTGTACCTGACAGACGGGAAAGGCATGGAAAGGAAGTTCACCATTCTCTCGGGAGGCGAGCAGGTGGCAGTTGCACTCTCCATAAGGGCAGCCATGGCAACTCTTATGAGTGACGCAAACTTTTCAATTTTCGATGAACCTACAAACAATCTGGATATGGAGAGGAAACTTGCACTTGCAGATTCCATGGACAAGATATTGAAAGGTTGCAGGCAAAATATCATAGTGACGCATGATGATACCTTTAGGGAAATGGCTCAAAATGTAATTGAACTAGATAAAAACTAAGTAAACAAAGAGACCCTCTAAATTTAGAGGGTCTCTTCTTATTAATTATTGGAAAGCTTTGTATATAGCTTTTATTGCATTTTCAAAATCTTCGTTTTCAACGCCGACTATTATGTTCATTTCACTAGAACCTTGGTTTATCATTCTTATGTTGATCTTTTCTGTTGCCAGACCAGTGAATACTTTAGAAGAAACTCCTACAGATTTACTCATGCCGTTTCCTACTGTTGCAATAAGTGCCATGTTAGGAAGCACTTCAATAGAGTCAGGTGAACAAAGGTTTTCTATCTCTCTTATTATTGTATCCAGTTTATCTCCTAATTCTGAATCAGCTATTACAAGGGAAACTGAATCTATCCCTGCAGGCATATTTTCAAATGAAATTCCGTTTGTTTCAAGGATAGAAAGAAGTTTTCTGCAGTACCCGTGCTCTGCGTTCATAAGGGTTTTTTGAATTGTTACTACTGTGAAATCTTTTTTACCAGCTATCCCTGTTATATTCCCCATATGCACTACAGGCTCCATGTCAGAGATTATGAATGTACCCTCGTCTTCCGGCTTGTTTGTGTTTTTGATATTTATCGGGATACCTACATCTTTTAAAGGGAAGATGCAGTCTTCGTGAAGTACAGTAGCCCCCATATAAGAAAGTTCACGTAGTTCTTTGTAAGTTATTTTATCAATAGGTTTTGGATTCTCTACTATTCTAGGGTCAGCCATAAGGAAACCTGATACATCAGTCCAGTTCTCATAAAGATCAGCCATGACACATCTTGCTATTATAGAACCAGTCATATCTGATCCACCACGTGAGAAAGTCTTGATGGCACCGTTTGGCATAGAACCGTAGAATCCTGGTATTACGTATCTTTCATTTTCATTTATCTTTTCTTTGAATTTTTTTTCTGTCTCAAACAGGTCGATTCTTCCGTAGTTGTTGAATTTTATAACTTCAGCCGAATCAATAAAGTTATACCCTAGGAAATCTGCAAGCAGGATTCCGTTTAGGTACTCCCCACGACTCGCGGCAAAATCAGATGATTTTTTCTCTAATAGGTCCTCTTTTACCTGTTGAAGGTGTGATTCTATATCCACGTTGATACCTAGGTCGTTTCTTAAGTCAATGTATCTGTCTTCCACAAGCTTAAAAATTTGATCGAATGGAATACCCTGTTTTACGTGTTCAGAGCAAAGATACAAGATATCTGTTATTTTAAAGTCCTTGCCGTGCCTTTTTCCTGGTGCAGAAGGGACTACGAATTTTCTATTTTCATCTGCTGCTATGATAGATTTTACTTTGAGAAACTGGTCACTGTTTGCTAATGAAGTTCCTCCGAATTTAGTTACAACTTTTCTCATTTTAAAACCATACACCTCGTTATCTATAATAAAATTAAAAACAATAAATTAAATAGTAGCGTTATTTTACGTTAACTCCTGCAAAGTCCATATCAAGTTCGATTACTTCCCATTCATCTTCTAAAGAAGCAAGGTAATTTTTTATATTACTTATGAATTCGGAGTTGTTCTCCTCTAGCATAAGCATTATGGTAGGACCTGCACCGCTCAGGAAAGCCCCCAGGCTGCCGTACTCTTCGCATTTTTTGATTATATCAAAGTAGTTGTTTATAAGTACACCCCTGTAATCTTGGTGCAACTTGTCCTGACAAGCTACTTTCAGCAGGTCAAACTTACCTGTAGAAAGCGCCGTAACCATAAGCGATACCCTACCTACATTGTAGACCGCATCCTTATAAGGTACCTCTTTTGGAAGAACAGATCTTGCCTTTTCTGTGGACAGTTTGAAGTTCGGTATAAGTGCGCAGAACTTTAGCCCTTTAGCTACCTCTATATTAGAGTAGTACACTTGATCTTCCTCATAGATGGCGGCCACCATACCTCCAAATATAGCCGGAGCTACGTTGTCAGGATGTCCTTCCATCTCTGTAGCCAAAAGCAGGATCTCGTCTTTGGAAAGTTTTCCTCCTGCGATTTCGTTTGCACCCACAAGACCTGCAACTATACAGGTAGCACTGCTTCCAAGCCCACGCGACATAGGAACATCTGTGTGAGTGCTTATTTTTATCCCTTTCGGGGTGTATCCTATTTTGTCGAAGCATTTTTTCATTGCCACATAGATCAGGTTGTTCTCGTTTTGGTAGCTTTCGTCGCCTCCCTCTATAACAAGTCCGCTTTCTATCTCGGCAAAGTAAAAAGTGTTGTACATGTTAAGCGCAACCCCAAGGCAGTCAAACCCAGGACCAATATTAGCACTTGTAGCTGGTACCATAACTTTTATCATATCTATTTCCATATCTATACACCTAATATCTCAGAGATAGTCTTTTTGATTTCATCTTTTTGGCATACCTTTGTGTGTTTGATCTCTTTTTTGTCCAGGTCTTTTGCACCATTAGGTACTTCTATTCCTGCGAACTGCGCTAATTTCTCGATAAGTTCGAAGTCGTTCATGTTTTTATCCCCGAAATTTAAAGCGTCGTTTACACTTTTCGGGAACTTAAATGGGCTTGCAGTAGATGCAATGATTGATTTAGTAGTATCCCCAGTTTCAGCTTTGTATTTCTCATAAACAGAGTAAGCCACAGCAGTGTGTGTGTCCATTACATATTTTGTCTTTTCATAAAAAGATTCTATTGCTTTTAAGGTATCTTCGTCACCTGCATAACCACCGTAGAAATCTTCTAAGCTCTTTTTCATATCAGAGTTTATTTCGTATACCCCTTTTTCTTTTAGGCTGTCCATCATCTCTTTTACGGCCTCTTCTTTAGACCCGCTTAGTTCAAAAAGAAGTCTTTCAAGGTTGCTCGACACAAGGATGTCCATAGAAGGAGATATAGTTGTAAGGAACTCTCTTCTTCTGTCGTATACTCCAGTGTTTATAAAGTCAGTTAGCACATTGTTTTGGTTTGACGCACAGATAAGCTTGCCGATAGGAGTACCCATTTTTTTAGCGTAGTATGCAGCCAGGATATTACCGAAGTTACCTGTAGGTACTACAACGTTTATCTTTTCTCCGTCCTGTATCTCCCCATCTTTCAATAATTTAGCGTAGGTGTTTACGTAGTATACAACTTGAGGGACCAATCTACCTATATTTATAGAGTTAGCTGATGAAAACATGAAGTTGTTTTCGTCCAACAGTTTTTTGAATTCAGTGTCATTTAATACTTCTTTTATAGCAGTTTGAGCGTCATCGAAGTTACCATGTATCCCAACTACGTGGGTATTTTCTCCGGCTTGGGTAACCATCTGTCTTTTTTGGACCTCGCTTACCCCGTTTTCAGGGAAGAAGACGATTATGCTGGTACCATCCACGCTGTCGAAACCTTCAAGAGCCGCTTTCCCGGTATCCCCGGAAGTCGCCGTGAGTATTACTACCTCTTTATCTATATTTTGTTTTTTAACTGAAGTTTTCAGAAGGTGAGGCAGTATTGAAAGCGCCATGTCCTTGAATGCAAGTGTAGCACCGTGGAAAAGCTCCAGGAAGTAAACATCCTCTTTTTTTACTATAGGTGCAATAAGTTCTGTATCAAACTTTTCATCATAGGCTTTCTCTATACAATTTTTCAACTCTTCTTCTGTGAAATCTTTTAAAAATTTGTTCATTACGTAGTATGCTACCTGTTTATAACCCATTGCTGAGATTTCTTTGAAATCCTTATCCAGCTTTGGAAAACTTGTAGGAACATAAAGCCCGCCATCGTCAGCCAAACCTTTAACTATAGCCTTAGAGGCCTCTATCTCCACGCTTTTGCTACGCGTACTCTTGTAAAGTAAATCCATTTTGTCCTCCCATTTATTTAAAATATATTTTAACTTTATCCAGTCTAAATTAACTCTGTCCTCTGTGAGTGGGCAATTGTCCTTATTATATAGACAGTTTCTTAAAAAGTCAATTAAAATTACTTAAAGGTTTTAATATATCAACTTAATATATTTTCTCTTTAGATGATGTATTGTAAAAGAAAGCCGATATTTGACATGAGTTATTCAAAATTTATGGAATTTTATCACAGATGTAACTGAATAATTATTACAAAAAAATTAAATTATTTTAATAAAAATAATTGGGCAAAAAAAGGGGGAACTACTTATCCCCCCAGATTTTTTGAAGAAATTTGTCTCTGCCAGAACCCCTACGATAGAATTTGTACCTGAAAGGCCTTTTTTTATAATAATCTTGATGATACTCTTCGGCAGGATAAAATTCAGAAGCAGGGAGTATCTCAGTTACTATGGGTGAATCAAATATATTTAGGTTTTCCAGAGTATTTTTAGATAGCTCTGCCAGTTTTTTCTGGTCTTCATTGTGGTAGAATATAGCACTTCTGTATTGCTCCCCCCTGTCGACAAACTGCCCTCCTGCATCTGTTGGGTTTATCTGCTTCCAAAATATATCCAGGAGTTCACTGTAGGAAATTTTTTTAGGATCATAAGTTATCTGCACAGATTCCAAATGCCCCGTCTTGCCATCTGAAACCTGTTTGTAAGTAGGGTTAGCTACATTTCCGCCTGTATAACCGGAGATAACCTCTTTTACACCGTCGAGTTTTTCAAATGGAGGTTCCATACACCAGAAGCATCCGCCGGCAAAAGTTGCCTTCTCTAATATCTCCTCACTGTAAGTAAAGTTAAAAAGCAGTGTAAATGCCAGTAGAAAAATTATTTTTTTATAAAATATTAGCATAAACTTCAACCCTTTCATTAGATAGAATATTTTTTGATAAAAGGCTTCCAAAATTAATATACTCGTAAAGGCATAAAAACTCCTGCTTGAATTTATAAAAACTTCTTATAATCATTTGCTAAAATTCATTAAAAAATCACTTTTTAAGGATAAATAGAGTTAATCCTTTAAAGATAAAAAATTTCAAGTTGAAAAACTTAATTGTGCGGCAGCACAATTAAGTTTAGGTTGACATACATTGTAATTTGTTAAAAAAAAATTTAAAATACATCCTATGAAATTATAGAGTTAAATTTATGAAACACCTATATTTCATATTATTTTCGTAAAGATAGGTAACATAAGGTTAATTTGTTAGAAAATTAAGAATTGAAAAAAAAAAAAAAAAGATGTACAATGAT
>QKCP01000092.1 GCA_003246855.1 Ilyobacter polytropus | reverse complement strand
TACTGTTCTTGAACTCCATATTTATAAAAAATACACTGGTCAGGTTGACCTAACTGAATGGAAATATGCAAAAGTTGCTTGTGTTGGAATATTTATACTAATAGTTGGGCTATACTGGTTATTCTCTTCAGCAGGAATAGCTATATAAAAAATATAAAAAGAGTCTATAAAATAGAAAAGTTAAAATAACAGCAATTTAATATAAGCTATTTAATCTTTTCAATTTTTTAAATCAATTTTAAGCACTTAATATTTTTTAACACTACTCTCCACAGCATAAAATCCTTAGAATAAATATTTTTCAAACAAAAAATCTCACCTATGTGTAACAAGGTGAGATTTTTATAATTTATAAGAAATACTTTTAAAGATTTTTTTCTGAAAGAGCTTTAGATAATTGGGCAGGACAAGACGTCGATTTAGCTCCGCATTTGACATCTTTAAATTTCTCTATAATTTCATTAACTTCCATCCCTTCAACTAAAGTTTTGATTCCTAAAAGATTACCCGGGCAACCCCCTATGAAATCAACACTGATAAGTTTCCCTCCCTCACTCTTAAATTTAATCTCTCTTGAACAAACTCCATTTGTTTTATATGTCTCCATAACTCACATTCTCCTTATTAAAATTTTTATTTTTTAAAACAGAAGCTTTATTTAAGTAAAACTTCTACCAATATTTTATAAAAATCATCTGCTAATTTTTTTGAATTTTTCGCTTTAATTCTTAATAAGGTCCCTTGCCAACTGCTGACTATAAACTCCGATAAGTCATCTATATGTCGTTCCTTATCATTTTGTAATTCTCCTTTTTCTAATGCTTCAACTAAACAATTTTTAATTTTCCGAACTATTTCACTGTGTATTACATCAGTGGCGGCTTGAATTACTTTGCTTACACCACCCATTTCTTGAGTTAAATTCCCAATAAAGCAACCTAGTTTACAATTTGACTCATCAAACTCCTCTATCATTGCTAAATAAAAATTTTTGATTCTATCTAAAGGTTTTAAATTCTTATCTACTAAAATGTTAAAAAATTCTTCATTCATTTCATCGTAATAAAAATACAAAGCTTCTTTGGCATAATCCTCCTTGTTTTCAAAATAATTATAAAGGGACCCTTTTGGTATACCTGCTGCATCAGCTAGATCTTTTACTCCTGTCCCGTTATAACCTTTTTCAAGCATTACATGTAAAGATTTTCTAATAATTTCAATTTTCTTTATAGTTTTTTTATCCATGAAAACATTATATGACGACTGGTCATATTTGTCAAGTGCGGAATTTTATAATCTCCCTGACTGCTACGGGATGAAATATAGCTAATTTATCACACCGCCATTAATTAAAATAATCTATTTTTAGGAAAAATTTTTCCTAATTCAGCAAGTTTTCATAAAGAAAATTAAACTTACCAAGTTTTGTCAACAATAAGATAAATTTAAAAAGATTAGTTTAAATATATTTTCATTATATAAATTATAGGTCTTTAATTAGTGTTTCGTGTTCTTTATTTCAAAAATTACCGAGAAACTTTGTTTTTTTATATAAATAATACCATGAAGCTCTCTCTACCTTTTACACGCATAGTTCGACATCATTTTTCCATTTTAATTATACACTTATTTTGAGTTTTAGTAACTTCTTTTTAATTTTCTAGTGTTACTAACTGTAAGAAAATTCATATATCTTTTTTTTACTTTTTCTTCTTTAGCAGTTTTAATCGCTACATCCAACAACTCTTTTTCTTGAGCATTATAATCTTGAAGAACTTTCTCTGTTAACGAACCAGTCTTTTAATTCAGATATAGCTTCACTCGGTGCATCTACTCCTACAACCATTATTTTCCCGATTTTATCATCCTTTTCAAGCGCTCTTATTGCTCCTATCTCCATCTCATCAAATAGCATAAATTTGTTTCAAGGAAATATATAGATTCAATCTCTGATATGTAAAAAAGGATTGACTAGAATTTTAAATCTCTCGAACTAACTCTTGCTTCAGAGTTAACCTAAACCTCTTTACACAAAGTTAAAACTAAATGTAAAAAATGGGGCAATTACTAAAATATAACCAGGTATAAATTTCTTGATTTTGTTAATTTAAAAATATCCAAACAAAAAAATTTACATAAAAAAATTCACTTTTTCATTAACTATAGAAAGAGCCGGGAATAATTCCCGGCTCTCAGATCTTAACTATTTATTTTATCTACTATTATGAAGCTAGTACTGCTTTTGAGAATACTACGTATAGGCAAACTATCACTAATAATATTCCAGCAGTAGCATGTCTTGCGTATTTCCATTCAGTTAGATCAACTTGACCAGTGTATTTTTGCTCGTAAGGAGTTTCTCTTGGAGAGAATTTACTTACTAGTGCCATGATAAGAATTATTATAGGGAATGATAGCCCTAATATGTGCAACCAGTGAATTGGCCATCCCCCGAATTTGTAGCTTCCGTAGAATACCAAGTGGAATACTGTTGCAATTTTTGCACCTTTTGCAGAGATAGTTTTTGTAAAGAATCCTACTAAAACTATAGCAACTATCGGCATGTTAAAGTATCCCCAAGTTTCCATAAGGAAGTTAAATAATCCCGCCGGTGCGTACATGATGAACGGCGCAATAAGCATTGATACTACTGCTACCCATGTACCCATTTTCTTACCTAAAGCAACTAGGTCTTTATCTGATATTTCCGGGTTGAACGATGGTCTGTAGATATTAATACAGAACATAGTTACAGTACTGTTTAGGATCGAATTGAATGAACTCAAGATCGCTCCGAATAAAACTGCACCCATGAATCCAGTAAGCGCTGTTGGAAGTACATCACCTATAAGTGTAGGGTAAGCCATATCTCCATTTTCTAAGTTTGGATAAAGATGGAATGCCATTATACCAGGAATAACCAAGAAGAATGGTCCAAGGCACTTTAATGCCCCTGCGAATAAAACACCTTTTTGTCCTTCAGCCAGGTTTTTAGCGGCAAAAGTTCTTTGAACTATAGCTTGGTTTGTTGTCCAGTAGAAAAGACTTATAAACATAGCTCCTGTGAATATTGTAGAGAACGGGATAGCATCATGTGCTCCACCAATAGAGTTCAGTTTTTCAGTATGCTGAGTCAAGAGTGTTGTAAGTCCTGCAGACATATTTCCGTTACCTAATTTATGCAGTCCGAAGAATGGAATCGACAAACCACCAATTAAAAGTCCCACACCATTCAGTGTATCTGATACAGCAACGGCTTTTAATCCTCCGAAGATAGCGTAGATAGATCCAACTATACCTATAGCCCACACTGTAATTGTAAGAGCAGTGAATTGAGACACACCTAACAGTTCAGGCACATGGAATAATCCTGTTAGTACAAGTGATCCAGAGTATAGGATTGTAGGCAAGTAAAGGATAACATAAGCACACATAAATAGTATAGTTATCATTTGTCTAGTGGATTTGTCATAACGTTCTTCCAAGAACTCAGGAATAGTAGTTAATCCACTTTTTAAGTATTTTGGTAACAGTACTAATGCCAGGAACATAAGTCCGAAAGAAGCGATAAGCTCCCAAGTCATATACACCATAGACTCTCTGTAACCTGCTCCATTCATCCCAACTAATTGTTCTGTAGAAAGGTTTGTAAGCATTAACGAGCCACCGATAACGACACCTTTCAAACTTCTTCCACCTAAGAAATACCCGTCTTGAGTTTCTAGGTTTTCATCTCTTGTCATAAAGTATGACAAGACTGCTACAAGTGCAGTAAAAAATAAAAACGATATTGCTGCGAACATATTTATACCTCCTATTTTTTTATTATAAAATAATAAATTTAAGAACTAAACTACCTTGAAACTTTATTTTTTGACATCGTTTTCAAACGCTCGACATCAAATTTCAATTCCAACTCGCAAACATCCAAATTCATTGTAAATTCTGGAATTCCAAGACTTTAAAAACTATTTCAAATCTACAAGCACATAGTTATAGTGTTAAAACATTAGTGAGCAACTAATAAAATCAGGATTTTTTTTGAATTTTAGCAAACGTTTCCAATGCACTTTAAAAAAAATTAGCCACATTAAAAAGATAGAATTAAAATTGCTTTCTTTTTTTAAAATTCAGCTCATCTTTTCAGAGAATACTGTTTCTGTATTTTTCGTTCACTTTTTAATCTATGCAACTAGGATACTATTATTTTTATCAAAAGTCAAGCATTTTTTGATAACTATTGTGTCAAATTCAAAACAAATGTTTGTATACCGCTATTAGTGTTTCAAAAATAAATTTCAAACACTAAAAAACATCAATATATATCTAGTTTAGGTGTATAGTACAAAAACATTCAAGGAAAATTTCTATATATATCCCAAATCCTATTAACTAGTATTTTCACTCACACATAAAAAAATCTCTACTTTTCACTTATTAATAAGCATATTCATTACTTTTCCCGTGTAATTATTTTCTGGAAAAGCAATTGAACTATACTTTTTTTCTAAAATATCCTTAAACTATTCAAAACCAACAAGTGATAAAAACTAAAGTTGGAATTTTTTATTTTGTCATAAAATTTTATTCCCATGGTATCAGTTCTTTTCATCATCACAGTTCTAGCTCTTGCATTAATTTCAAACTTTAGCTATTCAGCTATTCTTTTTTTAATTCCTCTATTTATTTTAAGAGATATATTATTTAAACTCTTCAGAACTTTAGATATATCAAATCAAAAGCTTTAGCAATATCTTTGATTGCAACAACCATAGAAAACATCTTTGATTAGCCTTTTTCCCGATTGTTGTCAAACAAAAAAATTTAATAAAAATACAAAAGAACCGAGACAAGTCTCGGTTCTTTTGTATTATATTAATTTTATTTTATACTGCAATTCCTGCTTTTGAGAATACTAAATATAGACAACAAATTACTAAGAATATTCCAAAAGTAGCATGTTTTGCATATTTCCATTCAACTAAGTCAACTTGACCTGTATATGTTTGCTCATAAGAAGTTTCTCTTGGAGAGAACATGCTTACTACGTACATGATAAGGACTATCATTGGGAAAGCTAGCCCAAGGACATGTAGCCAATGGATTTCAACTGGCCATGCTCCGAATTTGTAGCTTCCGTAGAATACCAAGTGAAATATTGTTGCAACTCTTGTTGCTTTTGCAGAAATTCTTTTAGTAAAGAATCCTACTAGTACTATTGCTGCTATCGGCATATTGAAATATCCCCATGTTTCCATTAGGAATGTGAACAATCCTGCTGGAGCATACATGATGAACGGTGCGATAAGCATTGATACTACTGCTACCACTGTACCCATTTTCTTACCAAGTGCAACTAGGTCTTTATCTGATATTTCAGGGTTGAATGCTGGTCTGTAGATGTTGATACAGAACATAGTTACAGTACTGTTTAGGATTGAGTTGAATGAACTCAATATAGCTCCGAATAAAACCGCTCCCATGAATCCAGTAAGCGCTGTTGGAAGTACATCACCTATAAGTGTCGGGTAAGCCATATCTCCATTTTCTAAGTTTGGATAAAGATGGAATGCCATTATACCAGGAATAACCAAGAAGAATGGTCCAAGGCATTTTAGAGCTGCTGCGAAAAGAACACCTTTTTGTCCTTCAGCCAGGTTTTTAGCAGCAAAAGTTCTTTGAACTATAGCCTGGTTTGTTGTCCAGTAGAAAAGACTGATAAACATAGTTCCAGTTAATATTGTAGAGAACGGAATTGCGTCAGTTGCTCCACCTATAGAGTTCAATTTTTCAGGATGCTCAGTTATAAGTCTTGTAATCCCTGCAGATACGCTTCCACTACCCATTTTATATAATCCGAAGAAAGGGATTGACAGACCTCCGATTAAAAGTCCCACACCGTTTATAGTATCTGATACAGCAACGGCTTTTAGCCCTCCGAATATAGCGTAGATAGATCCAACTATACCGATAGCCCATACTGTGATTGTAAGAGCAGTAAATTGTGATACACCCAGTAATTCAGGTACGTGGAATAATCCAGTTAGTACAAGTGACCCCGAGTATAGGATCGTAGGTAAGTAAAGGATTACGTATGCACACATAAATAGTATTGTTACCATTTGTCTAGTGGATTTGTCATAACGTTCTTCCAAGAACTCAGGAATAGTAGTAAGACCACTTTTTAGATATTTTGGCAACAGTATAACAGCTAGGAACATAAGACCGAAAGAGGCGATAAGCTCCCAAGTCATAAGTACCATAGACTCTCTGTAACCTGCTCCATTCATCCCAACTAATTGTTCCGTAGATAGGTTAGTAAGCATTAACGAACCGCCGATAACGACACCTTTTAAACTTCTTCCACCTAGGAAATACCCGTCTTGAGTTTCTAGGTTTTCATCTTTCGTCATATAATACGATATTACTGCTACAAGTGCAGTAAAAAATATAAACGATATTGCTGCAAACATATTTATACCTCCTATTTTTTATTTATAACAATCATATTAAAAACTTCGGTAGTCATGTGCTCGTAAAA
>QKCP01000090.1 GCA_003246855.1 Ilyobacter polytropus | reverse complement strand
GATCTTCAACATTTTTTTAAGAAAGAAAAGATAGTGTAATAGAATCTCCAAGTAGTCGATACCTCTCTATATCAAAAAATCCTCTTTAATTTTAATAAAAATTATTTTTTTATGACTCCAAAAGTATGCTCTACAAATTACAAATTTACAATTTTCAAATAAATAAAAGGGGCAACTCTTAAATTGCCCCACTTTAGCCGATAAAAAATTTTTACGGATTTATTTATATTATTGTTGTTTGAAGTCTGTCCAGATTTTATCATAAATAACAGTTGTTTCCCCTACATCTTTTAGGAATTCACCTTGTTCATATACTTCTTTGTCTGGATATACACCTTTGTTTGATTTAATTGATTCATCTAAAAGCTCAACAGCTTTTGTATTTGGATTTGTATAAGGGAAGTTATCCGCACAGATTTTGCTGTTTTCAGGTCTCATCATGAAGCTCATGAAAAGCTCTGCATTTTCTTTATGAGGTGCTCCCTTTGGAATTACGAAGTTATCTTGCCATAGGTAAAGTCCCTCTTTAGGCATAACGATTTTTATATCTGGATTTTCTTGTTGAGCTAACGCAGCCTCTCCGTTCCATACATACCCAACAGCTACTTCTCCACTGATTAGCAGTGATTTAGGGCTATCGCTGTCAAAAACTTTGATATTTGGTTTTAGCGTAGCCAGTTCTTTTGCTGCCTGATCTAGTACAGCAGGATCTGTCTCATTAATAGATCTACCTAATTTTTTAAGTGCCACACCCATAACCGCACGTTGGTCATCTAATACCACTATGTTATCTTTTAGTCTTGAGTCCCAAAGGTCTTCATAGCTTTCAATCTCAAAGTCTATTTTTTTTGTGTTTACCGCTATCAAAGCACTTCCAGCCATGTAAGGCAGTGAATATTTGTTCTCAGGATCAAAAGATAGGTTCATGTAGCTTTCACCCATATTTTCTTCTCCTTCAACTGCATCCAGATCGATTTCCTCAAGAAGATTTTGTTTGATCATAATATCTACCATATAGTCAGTAGAAACTGCTAAATCATAAGTCCCAGGAGCTGTCATGATTTTTGCCAGCATCTCTTCGTTTGAAGAGTAGGTATTATAGTTTACAACGATACCTGTCTCTTCCTCAAACTGATCTATTAACTCTTGTGGAAGGTATTCTGACCAGTTGAAAAGATTCAACACATTTGAGTCGTCCTCTTTAGACTTATCTTTGCCACATCCAGTTAATGTTGAAGCAATAACTAATAAAATAATAAGCATCTTTAAAACACTACTTTTTTTCATTACTTCCTCCTTTTTTGTATTTAATAATGATCGGATCTTAACTTCTCACCTATCAATGCGATGGTTATTGTGATAAGTAGCATCACTGTAGATAAAGCGTTAATTTCCGGACTCACACCGAATTTAACCATGGAGAACACCTGCAAAGGAAAGGTGTTTGTGCTTGGACCAGTGACAAAAAAACTGGTTATTACATCATCAATCGAAAGTGTGAATGAGAGAAGTGCTCCAGCGACTACTCCTGGCATTATTAATGGCAGTGTTATATATATAAAAGTTTTCATCGGGCTGGCTCCAAGGTCCATCGCTGCTTCTTCTATGGAAGAATCGAACCCCGCCAATCTGGACTTAACGGTTATGAATACAAAAGGTATACTAAAAGTTGCGTGCGATATTACTAGTGTAAGTATCCCTAGCGGTACTTCAAACCTATTGAAAAATATCAAAAGGGATATACCCAACACTATCTCAGGTATAACCATGGGAATGTACAGCATATTGTCAAGTACACTTTTCCCTTTAAATTTGTACTTGTACATACCTACTCCCGCTAAAGTCCCTATCATGGTAGAAAGTATGGTCGAAAGAAAGGCTACCTTTAGAGAGTTACTCATGGATCTCAGTATCTCATCATTATTCATAAGTTTCTCATACCAGGAAAATGTAAATCCTGTCCACACAGCATTCAATCTTGACTCATTGAAAGAAAACACGATCAATACAAGTATTGGTATGTATAGAATGGCAAAAATCAAGGCCATGTAAATATTAGATATTATCTTATTTTTTTTCACCTACATAACCCCCATATCATCTTTATCCCCGCCTATTAGCTTTAGATAGATTAAAACAACCAAAAGCGTAAGAAGAATCAGTATAATTGATATCGCTGACCCAAACGGCCAGTTTCTGGCTGTTAGGAACTGATTTTTTATCAAGTTCCCAATTATGATATGTTTGCCACCACCCATCAAATCCGGAATGAAGAAAAATCCCAGGGAAGGTATAAAAACCAGCAGAGATCCAGCCACTATTCCCGGCATGGTAAGTGGCAATGTCACATGTAGGAAGGTCTTAAATTTCGTAGCGCCCAGATCAGATGCAGCCTCTAGCAGATTGTCGTCAAGTTTCTCGATTGTGCTGTACAGTGGTAGTATCATAAATGGAAATAGCGTATAGGTCATTCCAAGAAAAACTGCTCCGTAGTTGTATAACAGGTGGAGTGGCTCATTGATAAATCCAAACTTTAATAGTAGGATATTTATCAAACCTTCGTTCCTTAGTAGCAGTATCCATGCATAGGTCCTAACCAGAGAATTTGTCCAAAATGGTATGATAATGAGGACTAAAAGTATCCTTTGGTATTTCTTTTTTGTATCCGCTATAAAGTATGCAAACGGGTACCCAACAATAAGGCAGCTTATAGTTGTCCCCAATGATATGATGATGCTGGTTATAAATACTTTCACATAGATAGGGTCCACTAAATTTTTATAGTTGTCCGGTGTAAAACTGTATTTTATATCACCGTACACTCCCCTTTTCATAAAACTTACCGCTACTATTAAGAGTAGAGGAATCAACAAGAAAATAGCCAGCCAAGTATATACTGGAAAAATTGTTGCTAAAATCCCTTTGAACCTTTGATTGATTAAGTATTTCTTCTGCTCCATCTTCTACCTACTTCCTCAAAACCAGAGCTTGTGACAGCGGCCAGGAAAGTTTAACTGTTTCCCCAGGTTCATAATCCATCTTCACGCCGGCGTGGTTTGTCACCACTACCTCTTTGCCGTTTTTCAGCTCCACTATTGACTTTATTATAGAACCTATATATATGTACTCTTTGAATTTTGCGTCTATGCTGACGTGCATAGGAGAGTCCGGCTGGTCAACTAAAATCCTCTCAGGTCTCAAAGTAAAGCTGACTCCTTCACCTATCTCTAGCTCTTCCGCCTTTACCGGTATTATAAAGTTTCCGGTCTCCACCATATACACCCCGTCATCTGCCTTTGATTTTACCGTCCCAGTAAACAGGTTGGTCTCACCGATAAAATCTGCTACAAACTCGGTCTTAGGATTTTCGTAGATCTCAACTGCCGTGCCTATCTGCTCGATTTTACCATGATTCATAATCGCTATACGGTCTGACATGGTAAGTGCTTCCTCCTGGTCGTGTGTTACGTACACAAAGGTTATTCCAAGCTGTTTTTGTAAGTGCTTTAACTCGACCTGCATCTGCTTTCTTAGTTTCATATCAAGAGCCCCCAGAGGTTCGTCAAGTAGCAGTACCTTTGGTTCATTTACCAGGGCACGGGCTATGGCTATCCTCTGCTTTTGTCCGCCGCTAAGCTGGTTCGGCTTTCTTTTTTCAAATCCAGAAAGTTGAACCAGCTTCAGCGCCTCGGTCACCTTTCTTTTTATCTCATCTTTCGACAGCTTCTTCATTTTTAATCCAAATCCGATATTCTGCTCTATATTCATATGTGGGAAAAGGGCGTAACTTTGAAAAACCGTATTTACGTTTCTTTCATGTGGAGGCAGGTTTTTAACATCCTTGCCTTCGATTAGGATGCTTCCGCTAGTAGGCTCTTCAAAGCCTGCAATCATCCTAAGTGTAGTTGTCTTCCCGCAACCGCTAGAACCTAAAAACGTGATGAACTCTCCTTCACGGATGTCTAAATCTATACAATCTACAGCCGCTGTTTCTTCAAAAGTTTTTTCCAATCCTCTTATTTGTACAATGTTTTTAACTGTTTCTGCCACTTAACCCTCCTCGTTTATTCAAAATAATGTATTCAACTATAGTTCCTTTTACTTAATACTGCAGGCATTAATAAATTAACGCCGATACCTTTATACTGTGTCATAATTGTTTAATCTTTATGAATATCCTAACTTGCATAAAAAACAGACCTTCTGTCTGCTAAAAACACAAAAAAATTCAAAGTAAAAAACATATCAAAAAAATCCCTTTACCCCATTTCTGGAGGTATATTTTGATTTCGACACTTACTATATATTAAGAATTTAATTTTGTCAAACTATAAAATTTTATTAATTCAAAGATTTTATTTTAATACCGAAAAGGCAAGTGATTCTGGATTAAACTCCTGTTTTAAGAGTGCGTTTTAGACTGGATTTTCTAAAGAAAAGGTTCATGTGTATTATAATCATTTATATCACAAATTCAAGTAGACCGAAAAGCTAAATATAAATTTTTACCCTATTAATCTGTAAAAGTTTACAGTTAATAAAAAAACTTATTCTTCTTATAAAGATCTATACTGCTTTTTTTTGCATTTCAAACATTCATACACTTCGTGGTCAAGTAAATAATTTACCCCTACTAAACTGAATTTATGGCTGCAGCTTTTTCTTCTAAAAAAATTAAAAATTTTCATACTTCACCTCGTTAAAAGATTATGAAATTCAATTAGTCACTATTTTATTAAATAAATCTAAAAATGTCAAAATATATTTAGATAATTTTAGAGTATAAAAGTTTATAAGCATATACTAAAATCAAGAACTAAAAAAGTCTTTTACAAGGCATGTTGTATTGTGTTGATTAGAAGAATAAAAAATAACACCCCTATTTTTTACAGGTGTTATTTCCAAAATTTTTATGATGTAATATTTAAAACTTGTAAGATTTTTGATTTACACAGATTCAGGAGGGTTTTTCAGATCATATTTACTCATGAGGAAGATCGCTTTAGTCGGGCAGTAACCCTTGTCGACTATTTCAACTTATTAAGTACTGCAGTCCACAAGTTTGATTCTGGTTAGGTAAAATAAACATATATAAAAAATCGAGTTCTGCATCTGGAACTCGATTTTTTATATATGTTTATTCACTAAATACAGCCATTCAATAATCTGAAAAATACCGTGTAATTTTTTTAAAGTACATCACTCAGGTTAAGCATCAAAAAATTTTATTCTTT
The DNA here is from genome assembly GCA_003246855.1 of Ilyobacter polytropus. Classification (GTDB taxonomy): domain Bacteria; phylum Fusobacteriota; class Fusobacteriia; order Fusobacteriales; family Fusobacteriaceae; genus Ilyobacter_A; species Ilyobacter_A polytropus_A. The sequence continues at coordinate 1,376 of QKCP01000090.1, read as the reverse complement.
TCTAACTCCCCATTTAAAAAAACATATTTAAAATGTGGTTTTATGTTCAATTTTTTGAGCTCCATATAAAATTTTGACCTGAAATCAGTTTTAAAAAACCACCCGTTGTTGGGTGAATCGGTTAAGCCAACAATCCAGCATTTTATATTTTCAGGTGCCATGTCCATTACCCAAAAATTGGGCTCATTACCAGGTTTTATATACTGGCTTTTCTTAGCTATCTTTATTGCGAGCTCCCTTATCACCTCTATATCTGCCTCGTAGGAAACCCAAAATTCCACTTTAGCCCAATTGGACTCATCTAAAATTGTATAGTTTACAAAATCTTCCCTCAACATATTTACATTTGGTATTATGAACCTCTGCCAGTCCCACAGTTTTACTATGGTATGTGTCATTGTTATGTCTTCTACAGCCCCGTAATTATCTTTTATGATTATTGTGTCCCCTACATTAAACAATTTTGAAAGTGTTATTACCATCCCCGCAATGGCATTTTCAACAAAGGGTTTAGCTGCAAATCCTAAAAAAATCGTACCTGTAGATGCTAATACAGAGAAGAGCCCTTTTGAAAAATTTCCCATAAATGGGAAAAAAATCAAAAGCATAATTATAAAAAGCCATAATATGAAAAGAGTTTTCCTGATGATGGTAAACCTCACTCCTATATTTTTTATGGCCTTTTCCCTTGATCCCTTTATGATATTCTTAAAACGACTCGGCTTATTTCTTAGAGCTCCAAAATTTTTCTTCTCCTCAACATTTTCTCTAAAATGATCTTCTAACTTTTTCAAGCTTATTAAAATATACAATAAGAGAAGGCTTAGAAAAGAAATTATAACAATATAGTATATAGTATTACCCCCCCTTTTAATAAATGCAAACAAAGCACTCTTTGTAGAGCTTCTCGATTTATTTTTTATAATTTAATGCCTCTTATTTGAGTAGCATCTTATATATTGTAACACTCTAAATAGAAGAATGTCAATTTTATAACAAAATACGTATTACTAAATTCATTTTTTTGTACAACTGATACCGATTGCTCTCCCGCTCCTTATAGCTGCCTTACGCTGCTACACAAAGTTATAACGTCAATAGCTATCCGGCGAAACGCTTGTCTGGAAACTTTTGAATAAATACATAAATGGGATATAATTAAAGTAATAGGGGCTCAATATTTTTATTAGGAGGGATGTATTTGAAGGAAAATGATTTTTATAAAATCATTAATGAGTTTAGAGAAATGTATCCTAACTATGGAATAAGCTGCGATATTATAAACAGAGATGCAAGTTCTATTTTTTTACAGTGCACCATTACAGATGGAACAGGTAATATGAGGGCTAAATTTTACCAGCATCACAACAGCAACA
>QKCP01000052.1 GCA_003246855.1 Ilyobacter polytropus | reverse complement strand
CCAGAAAGGTATCTTACCATATCAAAGTCATGTATGGTCATGTCAACAAACATCCCTCCAGAAACTTTTACATATTCTACAGGCGGAGCTTGAGGATCTCTAGATGTAACTTTTATGATATGTGTATCCCCTATTTTACCTGCAACAACAGCTTCTTTTACAGCTTTGAAGTTGTGGTCGAATCTTCTGTTGAAACCTATTTGAAGTTTAACCCCTGTCTCTTTTTCAGTTTCTAGCACTTCAGCTATTCTATCTAAATCGAAATCTATCGGCTTTTCACAGAATACATGTTTCCCGGCTTTCATTGCCTCGATCGATATTTGCGAATGAGTATTTGTAGAAGAACAAACCAAAACAGCATCTATTTCAGGATCATTCAGTATCTGTTTGTAGTCGTTGTACACTTCCTTGATTCCAAGGCTTTCAGCAAACTCCTTTACCCCTTCTAGTCTAACATCAGACATAGCTTTTACTTCAGCATTAGCTACGTGGTAAGTTATGCTTTGTGCGTGTACTCTACCTATTCTTCCAGAACCTATGATACCTACTTTAAATTTTTTCATTTTTACCTCCCTTTAGATTTCCTGACTCTTTTTATATTTAAAGCCTCCTGCAGGATTTCCTTTCTACCAGAGTCGGCTTTACAAGTTTTTTAAATGGTTCAAATTCTTCAAGCTCTTCATCTTCATATTTATTTCTTACAAATTTTATCAACTGCTTTGTCGCAATAGAGGATATCTCCTCTCTCGGCTGGTGTATAGTGGTAAGCGCAGGAATCGTATAAATCCCTAGAGGATTATCGTCATAACCTATCAAAGAGATATCTTCCGGGACTCTGTAACCAAGTTCACTCAAGCCTTTCAGAACCCCCATCGCCATAAAATCACTACACAGCACACAAACCGCAGTAACATCCTTCAGCATTTTTCTATTTTCAATTATAAACTTATAGCCGTATTCGGCGGAACTCTCTCCTTTTATCACTAGATTCTCATCCACAGATATACCGGCACTTCTAAAATAACTCATGTAGCCTTCTAACCTCTCCACATATTCGATATTTTTAACCATATCCACAAAGCAAAGAATGTTTTTATGCCCTAAACTTAATAGGTACTCTGCCGCTGTCCTTCCTCCATAAAAGTTATCTGTAGAAACAAAGGAAGCTTGGTTTAATATATCTATATTCGGTTTATAGTGTAAAAATACCACAGGAAAATTATTTTTCTTTATGTAGTCCCAATCTTCTTGAACTATGTCTGAGCATATTATCAAGAGTCCGTCTATCTTTTTTCTGCTTATAAGTTTTTTTATGTTGCTTTCTCCAGTAAACCTATTCTTTGGAAATGTTACTATTGTGTCAAAACCTTCTTTTTCAAAAATGGACCTTATGTCACTCAAAAGCGATATATGGTAGACCCCCTCTTCGAACTGTTCTATCTCTCCGGGATATATCACACCTATGGTGTCAGTACGCTTTGTATTTAAGGATCTTGCACTAGCATTAAACTCAAAGTTTAGATCCTCCGCAATTTTTTTTATCCTATTTTTGGTTTCTTCAGCCACAAGGTGGCTGTCATTCAAACTCCTGGAAACTGTAGATTTATTAACTCCGGCTATTTTAGCTATATCATTTATAGTTACACCCACCCAAATCACTTCCTTACCTAATTTTATACAATTTATGCTTTGTACTAAAATTATACCAAAAGCAAGCAAATGACTCAAACAAAACTTAATGCAACCAGTTGTTTATAAAATAAGAATACTCTATTTCTTCTTTTTTGTAAAGTTATTTTCCAGATTTTTTAAAGAAATTTATCAAGCAACAAGTGTTGAACTTTAATCCTAACTATTTTCAAATGCATTCTTTAGGGAATGCATGCGCTTTCGGCAACCGGTTGTTAAAAACGGTGTCAATTCTTACCCAATAAAATCAAGAGGTTCTAGAGTGTCCTCTATAGTTCAATGTGAATTATTCAAAATCTTTATAAATTCAATAAAAATATTAATTCTATTTCTTTGTGATTCCATCTATTTTTTTATACTCTCAGAATAATTGAATCAGTTAACAGATAATGATTTTTTAAACGTATTAATAAATGTGATATCTTATCATATTTACCCTTTTCTAAAATGCAACAATTTTCATAAAAACTACCTGTATATTTTTCTAGTATATTAAAATAAGCCGACACATGCCGGCTTATGCTTCAAATTCTACCTTTATTTTTCCGTTTTCCTTAACAGCATGGAACATCGAATTACATTCGTCGCAGATAAAATGTTTTGCGATTTTTTCCTGCTCAACTTCACCTGCCAAAATCCCACAATGCGGACATTTAATTTTTTCCATAATCTTTCCTCCTATGTTTATATTTTTTATACTAACATTATAATGGACTAATCTTTATTTGTAAATAATAGTTCTGTTTTTCCTAATATTATAATCTACACCTTTTCACAAAGTAGATTTTTTATATTTCTAAATCCTAATTTTAAAAGCACGTGTTTGATAAATTTTTATTTATAACTTAAAAAAAATATGCTTAAGTTACTTTTTACACAATTTTTTCAACAGTATTTGATTTGAAAGCAGCTTATTTGATAGTCGGCCTAACCGCAGAAAGACACAGAGAATTTAAAAGGATTATCCAAAAGTAAATAAAATAAACCTAGGCGAGAATTTTTTGCCCCCTGAAATTAGCAGTATAACAAACCTAAATTAATTGATTTTATTTGACTGCAAAACAAAAATGGCGAATAGTCACGAAAACTTCTACTCTTTTTTTAACTAGTTATTTTTTTAGGTTCAGTTTAGCAGTTTAGTTGACAAATATTTTCTTTTATGATATCATCATTTCTGTTCTTAGAGAAAAAAGAAAATACTAGGGGCCGATATATCTGCAATTCAGCAGGTTAGAGCGACGCTCTCTAAGGCGTATGCCGGGGAGGTCGAATCTCTTTAGTCGAGCCGTTTATATGGATCCATAGCTCAGTTGGTTAGAGCACTCGGCTCATAACCGAGTGGTCGCTGGTTCGACTCCAGCTGGATCCACCACTCATATATTCGTTTGCTTATAAGGATTTATTCAATCACAGTTATTAACTCAATTATAATTTTATGCAAAGCCAAAGGCTTTGCTTTTTTTATTTTACGGCAAATAAAAAAAGAGGCTTTCGCCTCTCCTATATCTTAGTATGCTGCCAATTTTTCCTTCAAAGAGTCCTTCTGCATAAGTCCAACAAGTTGGTCTACAGGTTTACCGTCTTTAAATATTATCATAGTAGGAATACTTCTTATACCATATTCCCTAGCCAGAGTGTCAACCTCGTCTACGTTTACCTTACATATTTTTGCGTTAATCTCTTCAGAAAGCTCGTCTAGGATAGGTGCAAGCATTTTGCACGGACCACACCAGCTGGCCCAAAAATCTACAATTACCAATCCATTTTCCTCTAAAACTTCCTTAGAGAAGCTGTTCTCGTCTAGGTGCAAAACTTTACTCATAATTATACCTCCTACTCATCGGTTCAGATGTTAAAATACTACCATATGATTACTTATTTGTCAATAATGGTTAATTTTACTAAATTCTCAACTGTTTTTGTTAAATAATCTTCTCACATAGCACCGAAACCCAAAACACCCAATTTATAAAAGCTATCTAAGCATCTCCTATAGCATTCTCTACTTTTTATATTGAAGTTTTTTTGCAAAAATTATATAATCTATAAAATCTTTATCGTGTGAGTAAATTTTTAAGGAGTTGTATATGCAGTTTCAAAGACAGGTTCTCTTGATAGGAGAGGAAAATTATGAAAAATTAAACAATGCCTCGGTTATCGTTTTCGGCGTTGGCGGAGTAGGTGGCTTCGCTGTAGAAGCTCTTGTGCGGGCAGGTGTAGGAAAGCTTTCTGTGGTAGATTTTGATACCGTGGACATAACCAACCTAAACAGGCAAATAATCGCCACCCACCACTCAATCGGAAGAGCCAAGGTAGATCTTGTTCGTGAGAGGGCACTCGCCATAAACCCCGAATTAGATATAAGCACCTACAGAGAAAAATTTTCACATGAGACTCAAGACATGTTTTTTAAAGATCAAAAATACGATTATGTTGTGGATGCTATAGACCTGGTTTCATGCAAACTCTCACTCATAGAGAGGGCTAAAAAAGACGGCATCCCAATAATATCTTCTATGGGAACCGGTAACAAGCTAGACCCTACCAGGTTCGAGGTAGCTGACATAAGCAAAACCTCGGTGTGCCCCCTTGCTAAGGTAATGAGAAAAGAACTAAAAAACAGGGGCATAAAAAAGGTAAAAGTGGTATACTCTAAAGAGGAACCTAAAAAACCCGAAAACAGTGATGGAAGCAGAGCTAAAAACATAAATGTTGGCAGCATCTCGTTCGTCCCTTCTGTTGCCGGGCTTATAATAGCAGGAGAAGTTATAAAAGATATTTGCGACATAAGGGGGTAATACTATGAAAAAAATAGGAGTATTTTACGGCTCTACCGGTGGGACCACAAAGGGGGTCGTTGACGAGATAGAGTTTAACTTAGAAGATGCGGATATATACGACGTAAAAGACGGAATAGAATCCATGAAGGGCTATGAGAACCTCATCCTTGCCGTGCCAACTTACGGTGTAGGAGAACTGCAGGAAGACTGGGAAAAGGTTTTCGATCAGTTTAAAAATATGGAGTTCAAGGATAAAGTAGTGGCACTTGTTGGTGTAGGCAACCAAAAGACTTTTGGAGAGTCTTTTGTAGGCGCACTGAAGCTTCTCTACGATGTACTCATCGAAAAGGGGGCAAACTTGATAGGTTTCACCTCCACAGAGGGGTACAGCTTCGAAGAGTGCGAGGCCATAGTTGAAGGGAAGTTCATGGGGCTTGTTATAGACGAGGCTAATCAGGATGACGAGACTCCTGACAGGATATACGATTGGGTAGAAGAGATAAAACCTCTTTTCAAATAAAAAAGCTGCCGGAATTCCGGCAGCTTTTTTATTTATTCTCAGATATCCATTTTTCCACAAATTCCAGCACCTTGTCTATTTCAACATCAAAAGCTTCGCCGGTTTTTCTAACCTTTACCTCTATTTTGCCTTCAGATATGCCTTTACCCACAACTACTTTTAGCGGGAATCCAATAAGGTCAGCATCTTTAAACTTGAACCCAGGTCTTTCATCCCTGTCGTCTATTACAGCCTCTATACCCTTTTCAAGCATTTTTTTATAGATATCCTCTGCAAGAGCAACCTGATCAACATTTTTCATGTTGGCAGGTATAACATCAACTATATAAGGAGCTATGGATACAGGCCATATTATCCCGTACTCGTCGTTGTTTTGCTCTATGGCAGCAGCAGCTGTCCTGGATACTCCTATTCCATAACATCCCATTGTCATAGTCTGAGACTTCCCGTTTTGGTCTAAGAAAGTAGCATTTAAGGCGTCTGCATATTTTTTCCCAAGTTGGAATATGTGCCCCGTTTCTATACCTCTTGCCACATCTAGTGTCCCCTCGCAATGCGTACACGCCTCGCCGGTTTTAACCATTCTTATATCTGAAAATTTATGTATAGTAAGGTCTCTCTCTAAGTTTGCATTCATATAATGTTTATCGGTTTCATTAGCACCTACAACGGCATTTTTTATATTCTTTACTGTCTCGTCAGCTATCACCGTTATGCTGTCGCTAATTTTTCCTATAGCCCCGCAGAACCCTTTAGCTAATCCTAGCTTTTCAAATTCAGCTTCTGAAATAAGCTCTAGTTCATAAGGTGAATCTGTTGAATTTTTGAGTTTTACCTCGTTTACCTCATAGTCACCTCTTATAAGGGCCATGAAGTATTTGGTGTGTTCCTCTTTTAGACCCGATTTAAACACCATGGCCTTTATAGTTTTCTCCACAGGAACACCTAAAAACTCTGCCACATCCTCTATGGCAGAAGCATCCGGTGTGTCCACAAGCGCTAGTTCTTTTAACTCTTCCGCAGATTCCACTGCGTTTATTTTACTAACAGCTTTTTCCGAGTTTGCTGCATAGTTACAAGTGTTGCAGTAGTATATATCGTCCTCACCAGAATCAGCTAAAACCATAAATTCGTGGGTTGTGCTACCTCCAATATTTCCGGCATCGGCTTCTACAGCTCTAAATTCAAGTCCGCACCTTTCGAATATTCTGGTATAAGCCTGTCTCATATTTTCATACTCTTCAGCAAGGCTTTCATCTGTTGCGTGGAAAGAGTAGGCATCCTTCATCAAAAACTCTCTTCCCCTCATAAGTCCGAACCTTGGTCTTCTTTCATCCCTAAATTTAGTCTGTATCTGATATATATTTAGCGGTAGATTTTTGTACGACGATACATCATTTCTTATTATGTCGGTAATTACCTCTTCGTGGGTAGGCCCTAAAACAAAGTCTCTTTGGTGTCTGTCTTTTATTCTCATCATTTCAGGCCCCATTGTATCCCATCTGCCTGATTCCTGCCAAAGTTCTGCAGGTTGAAGAACTGGCATCAGTACCTCTTGAGCTCCGGCTCTATCCATCTCTTCTCTTACTATGTTCTCCACCTTTTTAAGAACCTTGTATCCAAGCGGAAGGTATGTATATATCCCGCTGGCAAGTTTTTTTATCATCCCAGCCCTCATCATGAGCTTATGGCTTATAACCTCTGCTTCTTTTGGAGTTTCTTTAAGGGTTTTAACGTAAAGTTTGCTAAATCTCATTTTTTCAAATTCCTCCTGATAAAATCTTTCTTAAACTAAGCCATTATACACGATTTGACTATACTTGTCGATATTTTCTAATACATAGAGTTGAAAAAATCTGCTGAAGACGACAGGCTTATACCGTTTTTGAGAAATTCTATATTTTTTTTAACTGTAGCATATTCAAGTGCCGTTTCATAATCTATTAAGCCGGCCATATAGAGGTCCCTTATATTTTGGTCAAAACTTTGCGACTTATATATTTCTCGTCCCTCTTCTATATACTTAGGTATCTGTACTACCCCTTCATTAGTCTGTATGAGTTCTTTTATGGTAGGGGTATTTATCATAATCTCCAATGCAGCTACCCTTCCACCTTCCTTTTTCGGAAGCAGCCTCTGGGAGATTACTCCCCTTATGTTTTCAGACAGCTGAAACTTTATCTGCTTGTGCTTTTCCTGAGGGAAGAAATCCACTACCCTGCTTATAGTCTGGCTGGCGTTTATGGTATGTAGGGTGGAAATAACTAGGTGCCCTGTTTCAGATGCCTTAAGTGCAGCCTCAACGGTCTCTTTGTCCCTCAGCTCACCGATAAATATTACATCCGGATCCTGTCTAAGAACGTATCTAAGAGCCGAAGTAAAATCTAGTATGTCATTTGGGATCTCCTTTTGCGACACTATGGACTTCTCGTCTCTATATAAAAATTCTATCGGATCTTCGAAAGTAATTATATTTTTGCTGAAATTTTTATTTACATAGTTTATCATTGAAGCTACTGTTGTTGACTTCCCGCTACCTGTAGCCCCGGTTACTAATATGATTCCATTTCTTTCTTTCACAATTTCTTTCAGAACAGACGGGAGTTTCATTTCATCTATATCAGGTATGTTGCTTGGGATTATCCTAGCTACCAGCATATAGCTACCTCTTTGTGTAGAAAGGTTCATTCTAAACCTAGCTACGCCATGAATAGAGTAGGAAAAGTCCGACCCTAGTTTTTCAACCAGGTCTCTTTTTACGCTTTCGCTCATTAGAGGTTTTACTATTTCCTCCATCTCAACAGCAGTCATCTTCTCTCTGCCATCTATCTTAAGCAGCTCCCCATCTTTTCTTATTATTGGATGGTTCCCTGCTTTGATATGTAGATCGGAACCTCCATTTTCCACAAGATATCTCAAGTAATCATTTATTTTCATTTTATGCCCCCTGTGTTATATTTTTTCTTTAAACTTCTCCTCTATGTCCATTTTTAAATAAGGATTTTCTATCTTCCCGTTGTTTTTTTTCAGGTAATCTATGGCTATGTCCCTTGCTAGCTTCACGGTTTTCACGTCATGCACTATGTCAACCAGTTTTAAGTCGGATATCCCACTCTGCCTTGTCCCAAATATTTCACCGGATTTTCTTAGGCGGAGATCCTCCTCGGCTATCTTGAAACCGTCCGTGGTGGTTTCCATCACCCTGAGTCTTGATCTTGATATGTCGTTTTCCGTTTCAGATATCAAAAAGCAGTATGAGGCGTGCTCCCCACGTCCTACCCTACCTCTTAGCTGGTGGAGCGAGCTCAGCCCGAATCTATGGGCGTCGCTTACTAGCATTATAGAGGCATTGGGGATGTTTACCCCCACCTCTATTACTGTGGTGGAAACTAATATATCTATGCCGCCTTTTTTAAATTTCCTCATTATCTCTTCTTTTTCGCTGTTCTTCATCCTGCCGTGCAACAACCCTACATTATAACTGCCGAAAACCATGGAAACTTCCTGATAGAGCTCTATAGCAGACTTGGCGTTCAGGGCCTCGCTCTCTTCTATTAAGGGGGCCACAAAATAAGCCTGTCTCCCCTCTGAAAGCTTCTTCTCTATAAAATCATAGGTCAATTTTTTATCCGTGCTACCCTTTATCCATCTAGTCTTTATAGGTTTTCTTCCAGGAGGCAGTTCGTCTATTATAGACACGTCCAAGTCACCGTATATACTTAGGGCTAAGGACCTTGGTATAGGCGTAGCCGACATGACTATAAGGTTTGAAAGCACCCCTTTGTCCCTTAGCTTTTTCCTTTGAACTACGCCAAATCTATGCTGTTCATCTATTACTATGAGACCTAGGTTTTTAAATTCCACACTATCCTCTATAAGGGCGTGGGTCCCAACGACTATATCCACTACACCCTCTCTTATTTCCGCTAAGAGCTTCTCCCTTTTTTTACCCTTCACACTGCCAGTGAGTATCTCCACCCTCACTCCGAGGGCATTTAGCACATCCACAACAGCCAAATAGTGCTGCACAGCCAGGATCTCTGTCGGAGCCATGATTACCCCCTGATAGGAATTTTCCACCATATAGAGCAGCAAGATTATGGCCACCACGGTTTTACCGGAACCCACGTCGCCCTGTATCAACCTATTAACCATCTTCCCGCCAACCAGCTCCTTGTATATCTCTGTCACGACCTTCTTTTGAGCCTTTGTCAGGCCAAACCCTAGTTCGTCTAGAAAGTTTTTTACCAGATCTTTTTTGTCTTCTAGCTTGTATTTTCTGCTCTCTTTAAACTCATTTTCAAATCTCTTAGAGAGTATGCCGAACTCCAGTATCAATAGTTCCTCCACGGCAAATCTTCTCTTTGCTTCCTCCAGCGACCTTCTGGATTTTGGAAAGTGTATCGCCCTAAGTGCCTCTCTCCTGCCTATAAGCTTATATTCACCAAGTATATCTTCGGGAATATTTTCATTTAGCTCTTCGCTATACTTTTCAATCCCCTTGTACATAAGCTTTCTCATCCAGTTCTGATTCATCCCTTTAGCAACGGAATATACCGGCAATATGGACCCGTC
>QKCP01000136.1 GCA_003246855.1 Ilyobacter polytropus | reverse complement strand
AAAACATGAATTAATTTATTAAAACATAAAAATTTTAAATTTTAAATTTTTATGTTTTCCCTATTAAATAATTTGTAGTAATAAACAGCTTTAATTTATACTTGACAAAATAAATAAAATGGGCTAAAATTACTCGAAATCGCATTTATGTTTTTAGTTCGTATATGTGAACAAGAAAAAGGAAGGAAATTATGTCTAACAATAAAAAATATATCGTCTATAAAATTATAGCAATTTCTCTTTTCCTACTTTCCATTAACTGGTTTCCCTACCTTTTAGTCAAAATCCTAGAATTTAGGGCCCAAACACTATTTTTAAATTAACTATTTTCAATATAAAAAATAAAGGAGGTAAATAAAATTGAATAATTTATTGGAACAATTCTCACATATTTATGCACTAAATCACTTTTTCCTTACCATGGTAATGCTTATAAGCATGGTATTAGTCGCAAGAACAGTGGTGGCAGGAACCAGGTATTCTTCCATACTCATAGTCGTCGTATTCGGCCTTACTTTAGGCTTTGTTATGGTAAAAAGTCAAGTGGCTACTCCTGGGCTTGAAGAGTTCCCAATGATAGTTCTGGCTAGCAAAACTACTATCATTGCTCTTGTAGCATCTTTCTTTGTTGGCGGCCAAGAGATTAAAAAACTGCTTTTTAAAGAGGAACTTGATATTGACACCATCATGGTCCCTTCTGAGGAAGAGGTTATACTGGGGACAAACAGCACGCAGTTTTTCTTTCTGCTAAGAGCTTTCTTGCTTTTAATAGGTGTCGAAACTGTTTACAGGTTATTATCAGGGATCTCTAAAAGCGACTCTTTTGGGGGATCATACCTTTTACTGGCGTATCTCAGCATAGTTTTATCAATAATTTTTATCGATAAAAAGGCGAGGATAAAGAGCAAACAAAACTATATAAGAAAAGGTTTAATCGAATTCATGGTTATTTTAGGAGTCTTGCTGCTTTCCATGCATATAGCCGAGCTTGTAAAACCAGTAATCGCACTCCCGCAAATCTTCTTTGCAATGCTAATATCGGCTTCACTTGGCATGGCATTTTCAAACTGGAAATTCGGCCCAACAATCAACTCCTTGCTGTTTGCAGGAATCCCAATCGTGTTAGCCGGAAACTTTTTGGTGGGAGGTTCCAGAATAGGGGAAGCATTTAAGATCTCCGGCGTAGCCAATGTAATAGTTTATGGATTCATGGGACAGATATTTTGGATGTTTGCAGGCATGGCTATACTGATATTCTTGGGAAAAGCAAACCACGTGAGAAATATAGCACCTGGAATGGCCGGGGCACTGTCTCATTCTGGTCTTACCGGGGCATGCACCGGGGGGGACTTGGGGGAGAAAGCCGCATCGAGGGCTCCAATAATGATAAATATCCCTTTTTTCGGGCATATATTCGTGTTTTCAATTTTGGCTGCAAGTGCTAGCCGTGGAAGCATAATTTTAGAATGGACGCTACCAATTGTTGTCGTAGGGCTTATCCTGACTGTTATGTCTATCAAAACTCTAAAAAATTCAAATGGAGATGAAGTCAAAGAGGTAAAAGGACTTATGCAGTTTTCATTTGGATGGCAGATCATAGCAGTTTTTGCAAGCTTTACGCTGCTTAACCTAGCCGGCATGCCATTAGAGCACGTCTCCATAGCTGTCTCTTCGGCCCTTTCACACTTCGGACTTTTTGCAGCTGTACAAGGCGGCATGTTTGGAGAAGCTGCGTCTGCGTTAATAGCATTTATATTCGCTATGCCGTTTTTGGTGCACCCTTTTGTTTTTGGAATATTCGGAAACGCTGTAGAGAACAATGGCAAGATGGCTTCTAAATTGGTAATGTCGCTTGCTGTGTTTGGATTTGCTGGCGTTGTTTACTCTTTAATAAGCATATGATGGAGTATTAATATGGAAAACAAGTATGAAGATTTGAAAAAAGAACTTAAAGATTTTGAAAATGAAAAGAAAAAGGTAAAAGAAATAATCGGTAAAATAGGCGGAACACACAAATCAAAAACAAATATTATTATAAATGTCGTATTTTTAGTTTGTGTTGTTGCTGTTTTTATTCTAGGAGCCGTTCTGCATAAAATATCCATGCCTCTTTCTCTCGAAATAGGTGTTTTATTGGTTTCACTAAAAATTGCCTGGATGATACATGAACAGCAAAAGATAAATCATTTTCAGTTTTGGATGCTGAATTCTCTAGAATTTAGGATAAATAATATTTCTAAAAAAATGGGTAATTTAGAAAAAATTTTGGTTTCTGAAACAAAATATAAGTGACATTTTAGATTCAGTAGACTATTGAATGACAGTTTTAATTTCAAATTATTATATATGTACTTTTTATACAGTTAAAGTTTTGAGGTGATTTAAATTTGATAAATGTTTTGATAGCAACGTACAAACCGTGGGTGGGGAATCTATACGCATCCCATATAAGCAGTATCGATGAATTTGAAGTTGTAGGCACGGTTGGTAGTGTAGACGCAATAAAGGATATCTATAAAAATAGTCGAATAGACCTTATAGTATTAGATGTCTCGGACAATCTAAGCTTTATGAAAGAGCTTAAAAGTCTAAAATTAAACTCCGATATAATCCCATTAACCTACTTTCGAGAGATGAGAAACTTAGGCTCATACTTAAAATTCGGGATGGTAGATTATCTTATAAAACCCTTTGAATTCAAGGAATTCAAGAAAGTTTTTGAAAACTATTATCAAAAATCCGGCAACATAAAAGATAGGGGGGACGGGGTTATCATAAAAGATTCCCTGGCGTTCGCCACATCCTTGAATAAAAGAACCCTCGACAGAATCAACGACTTCATGAAAATAAATAAAAAATTTATGACGACCTCGGAGATAGGAGGTCAACTGAAGCTTTCAATAACTACAGTTAGAAAATACCTCAAATACCTGCATACTGTAGAAAAAATAACTAGGATAGTACACCAGGAAAATTCAAAAAGACCTCTGTGCTATTATAAACACCTGGCGGATGAAATATAGCCCTTAATACAACCTTTTTTATAAACAGAACCAGGAGTTTGCTTTAGCTGCTCCTGGTTCAACTGTTTTTATTAAAAAAAAAAATTTGTAATATATCAAGATCAGCATTTAATTTATAAATCTATTCCGCTAAAAAAACAATAAAAGTCAACCTATTTTTTTCTTGACAAATTCAAAAATAAGTTCTAAAATACTATTAATCGTATTTATGTATTTGATTCGGATATAAGAACAGGAGGAAAAAATGAAAAAATTTGAAGTTTTAAAGAAAATTAAAGATGTTGGTGTTGTAGCAGTTATTAGAGGAGAAAATATAGAAGAAGCAATCACTACCTCTAAAGCATGCATAGAGGGAGGAATCCCCGCTGTAGAAGTTACTTATACCGTTCCTGGTGCAACAGAAGTTATAAAAGAATTGAAAAATTCCATCCCTTCAGAAAAACTGCTTGTCGGTGCTGGTAGTGTATTGGATTCTGAAACTGCTAGAATTGCGATTTTAGCCGGGGCCGAATATGTGGTTTCCCCTGCTTTTGATCTTGAAACAGCAAAACTTTGTAATAGATACCAGATACCATACATGCCTGGATGTATGACTATAACAGAGATGATCACAGCTATGGAAGCTGGGTGTGACATCATAAAAATGTTCCCTGGAAGCGCATTCGGACCATCATTTGTAAAAGCAGCAAAAGCCCCACTTCCTCAAGTAAACATCATGCCTACAGGTGGAGTAAGTTTAGAGAATGTAGATCAGTGGATCAAAAATGGAGTAATTGCAGTTGGCGTTGGAGGACAGCTTACTAGCGGTTCTTTTGATGAGATAGTGGCTAAATCTAAAGAGTTCGTAGAAAAAGTAAAATTAGCGAGAGGATAGGTGAAATGATAAGATGAGTAAAAAAGTTGTCACTCTCGGAGAAGTCCTATTAAGGCTTTCTCCACCAGGAAATCAAAGGATCATAAACTCAAGCTCTTTTGATGTGAACTATGGTGGTGCAGAGATAAATGTTGCCGTTAACCTTTCCATTCTTGGAGTAAATACAACAGCCATAACAAAAGTCCCTGATAACGAGATTGGGGAAGCCGCTGTACGTCATATAGAGAGCTTTGGTGTGAACACGTCATATATTGCAAGAGGAGGAGAGAGACTTGGTATATATTTTTTAGAAAACGGTTTTTCTCTCAGAAGCAGCAAGGTCATTTATGACAGAAAACATTCATCTATTTCCAAAGCCTCTGTAAGTGAATTTGATGTAGATGCTATTTTTTCTGGAGTTTCGCTTTTCCACGTTTCTGGAATAACTCTTGGTTTAAGCCCAGAAGCTCTAGAATTGGGTGAATACTTTATGAAAAAAGCAAAAGAAAAAGGTATTACGGTAAGTTTCGACTTTAACTATAGAAGTAAACTTTGGTCTCTTAATGAAGCGGCTAATGGAATTGAGAGGGTCCTTAAATATGTGGACATCGCTTTTGCAGGATACCTGGATTTTATAAATATACTTGGATTCCATTCGGAAGAGAGCTGTTATGAAGAAAACATCTTCAACTGCTACAAGGATTTATATCCAAAAGTTATGGAAAAATACGGATTTAAATATATAGTATCTTCAGCTAGAAAAGTAGTATCTGCTTCAAAAAATATCTATAAGGGTATTGTCTTCAACGGAAAAGAGATGCTCGTTTCCAGAGAATACGAGGTAGACATTATCGACAGGGTAGGAAGCGGAGATGCTTTTACAGCAGGATTCCTTTATGGATACCTGGCTGAAGTAGACGACAGCTACAAAGTCGAGTTTGCAGCTGCATCAGCAGCATTAAAGCATACAATATTAGGTGATGTAAACCTTGTTACAAAAGATGAAGTAGAAAAATTATTTAAAGGGGTTTCTTACGACGTTGGTAGATAGTTTCATTTTTAAAATTTTTCTGGTATAATCTTTTTAAAAATTCTATGAATCGAGGAAAAATTTATGAAACTAAATAGAACAGTAGAGAGAACCATTAAAATGTTGGAACTTTTATCTAAAGAGAAAAGCGGGCTAACAGTCAAGGAGATCACAGAGATTATGAAGATCCCAAAAACTAGCGCCTATGACATATTAGAAACTTTAGCCCACTTGGAGATGCTAGAAAAAAATCCAGGTGAGCTAAACTTCTATAAAATCGGACTAAAGAGCTTTCAGATAGGAAACAGCTATTCCAGAAACAGGGAGATATTTAAAATTATCGACAAGCCCCTTCAGGATCTAGCTGAAAAAACAGGAAAAACAATCTTCTATGCTGTTGAAAACTCTGGAGAGATTGTATATATATCAAAGCATGAATCTGAAAAAGCAATTATTACTACTTCTGGTGTAGGTAGTACAAACCCCATGTACTGCACATCTTTGGGAAAGGCCATACTGGCCTTTTTATCCCCTGAAGAGATAAAAAAGCTAATTTCCATGCAGTCCTTTGAAAAGAAAACCTCATATACACTTTCAAAAGAGGAACTAATTCAGGAACTACAGGAAATAAAAAAAAGGGGATATGCTATCGACAACAGAGAGGTTGAAGAGCATATGCTGTGTATCGGTGCACCTATTTTTGATTTTAAAAAGGATGTCGTAGGAGCAATAAGTATATCTGGATTTTTCTCAGAAGACCGAGATATAGAAGCTGAGTCTAAAGAACTTTTAAAAACAAGTACTGAAATTTCAAGAAAACTTGGCTATTAGTTTTTTAATAAGTGTTTTAATACAATAATTGGAGGAGCTATGGGGAAAAATTTTCTTAAAAGTACTCCGCCGTCTAGGATACTGGTAGCATCGTTTTTATCTATTATCGTAGTAGGAACTGTGTTGCTTAGCCTTCCTATATCAACAAATGCTAATAAAGGCGTAAGCATTTTAAGTGCACTTTTTACTGCTACTTCTGCGGTATCCGTCACCGGCCTTTCTGTAGTTGATATCGGTAGCACCTTCAGTCCCTTTGGTAAACTTGTTATACTTATATTAATTCAACTTGGCGGACTAGGCATAATGACTTTTTCTTCTGTTTTGATGATAGCAATCGGGAAGAAAATAACTTATCGCGAGAGGAAAATATTAAAGGAGGACGTCAACTGGGAAAACACAGGACAGGTCCTCAAATTTATAAAGAGACTTATAAAAATTGTATTGTTTATTGAGATGGCAGGATCAATTTTTTTAACTATAAGTTTTTTAAAGTATATGCCTTTTAAAAAGGCATTTTATTTTGGGATTTTCCACTCTGTATCAGCATTTTGCAACGCGGGATTCTCGCTTTTTCCAGATAATTTAGAAGGATTTCAATCACAATACTCCATTAATCTTACTACTAGCTTTCTAATAATATTCGGTGGAATAGGTTTTGCGGTTATCAGTTCATCACTAGATTTCATAAAGACCAAAAAAAACACCTTTAATCTCACCTCAAAATTAGCCATAATCATATCGATTATTCTGACTTTATTTGGCACAATAACCTTTTTGTTCACAGAATACGGTAATGCATACACCATAAAAAACCTGAATTTCTTAGATAAACTTACAGCGGCTTTTTTTCAAAGTGTCTCTACAAGAACGGCAGGATTCAATACTGTCCCAATTGATAGATTAGAGCCTGCTACCATTTTTATATTCCTACTGCTTATGTTTATAGGCGCCTCACCTGGATCGACAGGTGGCGGGATAAAAACTACAACTTTTGGAGTGATTATTTTTTATGTAGTCGGAATAATTCTCGGAAACAAGGATGTGCAGGTAGCTAACAGAAGGATCTCCTGGGAGATTTTGAATAGGTCTATGGCTATTCTGGTGCTGTCTTTTATATACATATGTTTTATAACTATAGTCATATCCGCAACAAATAAACTAGAATTTCAAAAGATCATTTTTGAAGTTATCTCTGCTTTTGGTACGGTAGGACTTTCTATGGGGATAACCAGTTCGTTGAACAGTTTTTCGAAATTCCTAATAATACTCACCATGTTTATAGGGAGGGTTGGCCCGCTTACCTTTGCACTTGCATTTGGGGAAAAACTGAAAGTTAAATCTTACAGGTACCCAAAAGAAAACATACTTGTAGGTTAAGTTTTTTATCGATTAAAACTACAAAAGTTTACTGTTTATATTGAAATGATCAATCTTCAAGGAGGGAATATGAAGCAGTATCTTGTAATTGGTTTAGGTAGGTTTGGCAGAAGTATAGCGCAAACCTTGTTTAAAGCAGGAGAAGAAGTTTTAGCTATAGATGCAGATGAAACTCTGGTACAAAGCGCTATAAATAACGACATAGTAGATAACGCCATTTCACTGGATGCAACTGATGAAAAAGCCATGATACAGTTAGGAGTCGAGCATTTCGATATAGCTTTCGTGTGCATGGGAACAAATGTTCAGGCAAGTATAATGATAACCCTCATGCTAAAGGAGATGGGTATAAAAAAGGTTATATGCAAAGCCATAAAAAAATCTCATGGTAAAGTTTTGGAAAAAATAGGTGCCGATGAAGTTATCTATCCGGAAGAGTACGTTGGAAAAAGGATTGCTTTTGCCGCCATGGATCCTAATATAATAGAGCACTTAAGGTTTTCAAAAGACTTCATTTTAGCAGAAATAAAGGCTCCGAGCATATTTGAAAACAAATCATTGATAGAGTTAGGCGTTAGGAACACCTATAACATAAACATCATAGGCATAAAAAAAGAGGATGGGAGTTTGAACGTTAACCCAAAAGCCAACACTGTTATTTTGGAAGGGGATACACTCATTATTGTAACAGACTCAAAAACATCACATGAACTTGAAAGCTTAGAATACTCAAAAAAGAAAGCCTCAAAATATCAGCATAGCTCTAGTTCCCTTGTATTTAACAATATAGCAATGAGTATCTAGTATAAAATATGGAGGTGACTGTACCTTGAATAAAGCGGTTTTAAGGGCTTTAAATATTTTAGAATTGATTGCGAATTCTGCAAAAGACTTGACTGTTACAGAAATAGCAAAACAACTAGGTTTGCCTAAGAGCACCACTCACAATATATTGCAGTCTTTGCTTGAAAAAGAGTATATTTTAATTAAAGACCAAAGATTAAAAACATATGAGATCGGCTTAAATTTACATAAAATTTCAAACAAGTTACAAAACGGAGTAAACCGAACAGGGAATTCTCATTCAAAAGGCTCTATCGATAAAGAGTATTCAAGGGAAGATGCAGAAAATTTTTTATTGTCACTTGCCAAGTAAGTTAAATAAAAAAATATGCGTTAGATATAAAGGATGGCTGCCGGCAAGATTACCGGCAGCCATCTTCTATTTTTAAAAATTTTTTCTATAAATAAATTCTCTAGTTATTTAAAAAATAGATCTGATATTTTCTGACATACTTCTCCCTTTAAAATCTATTAAAGTCATAACTTTATCTTGGGACAACTGTAATTTTATCATAACGTATTATCCACTTAATTTAAAGCTCAAGCAAAACTATACCTTTAAAAATATCTTCCAGCATAAAATCTCTACCCTATGATTTTCTACCAAAAAAACTCCCCAGCTAGTTTTAATCCAACTAGCTGGGGAGCTTCGATTTATACCAAATTTTTATATACATCTTTTACAGTAATCTAAATTCGAAACTTTTAGAAAAACATACTAAGTATCCAAGCGAATCCGAATCCTGAAAGTGCAACAATGCTTTCCATTACAGTCCAAGACTTCAACGTATCTTTTTCTGACATTCCAAAATATTTTCCTACCAGCCAGAATCCACTGTCGTTAACGTGTGAAAGTATAGTAGCTCCAGATGCTATTGAGATTACAATAAGAGCTCTTTGCGGCGCCGACATATCAAACGCTTCCATAACAGGCGCTAATATCCCTGCAGCAGTTATCATGGAAACAGTAGCAGATCCCTGAGTTATCCTTACTATGGCGGCTATGATAAACGCCAGTACAATCGGAGATAGGGGGGAGTCGGCTATCTGTTGTGCTAGAAGATTACCGATCCCAGAGTCGATAAGAATCTGTTTAAATACCCCGCCAGCACCTGTTACAAGTATTATAAGTCCCGCTGGACCTAAAGCTTTAGTACTCAAATTTAAAATGTGATCTTTTGAAAAACCTCTCTTCAAACCTAAGAAGTATATCGCGATAAGCGTGGCTAATGAAAGTGCAAAAAACGGATGCCCCAGGAAACTAAATAGGTCAACTAGGAACCCTCCGGGTATTACACCTTTTTTAGCTAATGTAGTTGTAAGTGTATTTGCTAATATCAGAAATAACGGTATAGCTATTATTGATGCTACTGCTTTGAAAGAAGGAAGTTCTGCGTATTCATCTTTTTCATCTTCTAAAAATTTGCTAGGGTCTAGGTATATTTTTTCCCCTATATATTTACCAAATACCGGCCCAGCTAAAATTGCCGTAGGGAGTCCTATTATCGCACCGAAGAATATAACCCATCCCAAGTCAGCTCCTACTATATCAGCTACAGCAACCGGTCCAGGAGTAGGCGGTATGAAGGTGTGTGTAACCGCAAGTCCAGCTAGTAAAGGTATCCCATAAAACAGTATCGATTTTTTACTCTCTTTTGCTAGCGAGTAGACAATAGGCACTAAAATTATGAACCCTACATCGAAAAATACTGGTATAGCTACTAAAAATCCGGTTATGACAAGAGCCCAAGAAGCCTTCTCTTTACCAAATCTTTTTAGAAGTGTATGCGAAAGAGCTTGCGCCCCACCGGAAGCTTCTAAAATTTCACCGAAGATAGCTCCTAGACCGACTACTGTTGCAACAAACCCAAGAGTTCCACCCATTCCATTTTGGATACTTTGGGTTACACCGCTTAAAGGCATTCCGGTTCCTATCCCAACAAACATACTAGTCAATAGCAGGGCTATGAAAGCCTGTATCTTAAAAAATAGAACCAAAACAAGCAGAACAACTATAGCCAAAACACTTATCGTAGCTAAGCTGCTTACCGGAACTGTTTTAGGCGTATCATTAAAATAATCTGCATAGTTAAAAAAGTTCCTAAGTGCCATAATAACCGAAAGAATTACAAATCCTAATAACGAAAGTTTTTTCAAAGGGTTCCCTCCTGTAAAACCTTTTGCTACTCCTATATTTGCCATTTCTATTTTTCCTCCTTTTATTTTTTAATTATTCTATATATCCACCCTTCATAGGCGAAACTGCTAACTTTGTATAGATCCCAAGTGTCCCTTTAGTATACTTTGGTTTTGGTTGTATCCAGTTTTCTCTTCTACCATTTAAAACCTCTTCTATTTCCTCATGGCTTTTTTTCTCACCATTTATCCCTACAATGTTTATTGCTCTCTTTTCTACATTTATTTCTATAAGATCCCCTTTTTCTATAAGTGCTATGTTCCCTCCTTGGGATGCTTCAGGAGATACATGCCCTATTGCAGGTCCTCTGGTAGCCCCGGAAAATCTTCCATCCGTTATGAGAGCAACCGTAGAGATAAGCTCAGGATCGGAAGCTATCGCTTCTGTGGTATAGAACATTTCTGGCATTCCGCTACCTTTAGGTCCTTCATATCTTATGATGACTGCATCCCCGGGGTTTATATCCCTTTTTATAACAGCCTCCAAAGCCTCTTCTTCAGAGTCGAAAGGTACTGCTTTTAAGACTACTTTTTTCATCTCTTCTGCAATCGCCGAATGCTTGATAACTGCTCCTTCAGGCGCTAAGTTCCCTTTCAATATTGCCATTGCACCCTCGCTTTGTATAGGGTCTGAAACCGGTCTTATAACATCATTCTTCTTAACCCCTCTATCTTCCAAGTATTTTGAACACCTGTCGTAAAAACCACTTTTCTTAAGATCTTCTAAGTTTTCACCCAAGGTTTTCCCAGTCACAGTCATCACGTCTAAATGTAGGTAATCTCTTATCTCTTCCATTATCGCCGGAACCCCACCCGCATACCAGAAATACTCCCCAGGATAAAATCCGCTAGGCCTTATATTTAACAGATATGGCGTTTTCCTGTGTATTTCATCAAATATCTGTCCATCTAAATCCAGTCCAAGTTCGTATGCTATGGCAGGAATATGGAGCATGGTATTGCTCGAACCAGCTATGGCTGCATGTACCATTATGGCGTTTTCAAACGCTTCTTTAGTCAATATTCTAGATGGCTTCAATTCTTCTTTGGCAAGCTCTACGGCTCTTTCACCTGTTTTTCTTGCCATGTCGACCAGCTCCCCAACTGTTGCGGGCATAAGTGCAGCCCCTGGGAGTGTGAGGCCAAGCGCCTCTGCCATTACCTGCATCGTAGAAGCTGTCCCCATAAAAGAACAGGCACCGCAGGATGGACATGCATTGTGTTTTGCAAAATCAAACTCCTTTTCTGTAATCTCCCCTCTTTCATACCTCGCACTGTATGCTCCAAGCTGTTCTAAAGTAAGCATATCCGGACCAGCAGCCATAATCCCTCCAGGCATAACAATTGACGGCATATCAAGCCTTGCTATGGCTTTTAAGTGTGCAGGTACTCCCTTGTCGCAGCTGCAGACAAAAACTCCGGCATCATAAGGTGTTGCCCCGACCTGAATTTCAATCATATTAGCTATGAACTCTCTTGATGCAAGGGAATAGTTCATCCCGTCGTGACCCTGAGCCTGACCGTCGCAAATATCAGTTGCAAAAAACTTAGCTGCTTTTCCTTGATTTTCATCGATTTCTTTAGAGATAGCTTCTACAAGTTTATCAAGATGTGCACTACCAGGGTGGCTGTCCCCGTAGGTACTCTCGACTATTATTTGGGGTTTACTCAAGTCTTCTATCGACCACCCCATCCCGATTCTCAATGGATCCATTTCTGGAGCCTTTTTTCTTAATTTTTGACTTACCAACATAACAAACCTCCTAATATTTTACAAAAGTTGTCCAACAACTATCTTGAGTTAAGTATACTCACTTCGCTTCTTTTTGTCAACTTTTTTATCCAAAATAAATAAAAAAAGAACCACTGCAACCATAAATGGCTTTTTTTCAAGGGTTTCTCAACTCTCTTCGGACAGAAATTGCTCGTCCAAATCTAAAATCTGTTCTACACATTTTAGCCACAAAGAGTGTATAAACCCACAATCCCACAAGCTGGCCGAAACAAAATTTCCAAACCAAAACTAGCACTACTCAAACAAAACAGCATAAAAATAAAAAAAAGCCTGGATAGGCTTTTTTTATATGCAGATTCGGCCTCTAGCAACCTACACCCTTTATTTACTTTAACAAATTTGGCAAGAATGTAGATATTTCAGGAACAAATGTAAGAAGCGTTATAGCCAACAGCAAAGCTACTATAAACGGAATTATCCCCTTGGTTACACGCTCCAGAGATATTTTCGAGATCTTGCTGGCCACAAATAAATTTACCCCAAGCGGCGGTGTCAAAAATCCTATCTCAGAATTCACCACAAGAAGTATCCCAAAATGTATAGGGTCTATCCCCAAACGCGTTACCACAGGTAAAAGTAGCGGCGTGAGTATTATAATAGTGGCGAGTGTTTCCATAAACATACCTATAAAAAGCAAAAACAGATTTATCAACATAAGTATCAAAAACTTATTATCAGATAATCCAGACAGGAAAATCGCCATTTTATGCGGTATCTGATACATGGTCAGAAGCCTACCAAAAGTCGTGGCGACCCCTATTATTATCATGACAGTCCCTACAGTAACAGCCGTTTTAGTCAGCGCGTCATAAAATTGTTCACCTTTTAACTCTTTATAGATGAAGCTTCCCACAAAAGCACCGTAAACAACAGCTACAACAGCCGCCTCAGTAGGAGTAAATACTCCGCCATAAATTCCACCCAATATAATCACAGGTGCTAAAAGTGCCCAAAATGCATCCTTGATGGCTTTCCCAAACTCTTTAGTGTCGAATTTTTCCCCAGTACCCTTATAGCCTTTTTTCTTAGAAATTATATAACCCGTCAAAATCAAAACGCAGGATATAAGCATTCCCGGCATTATTCCAGCTATAAAAAGATCCCCGACCGACACATTCCCCACAACCCCGTAAACCACCATCACTATACTAGGAGGGATAAGTATTCCCAATGCTCCCCCGGATGCCGCTACAGCCGAAGAGAATTCTTTGCTATACCCATTCTTTATCATAGCAGGTATCATAATGCTCCCTATAGCTGCAACAGTTGCAGGACCAGACCCGGATATGGCAGCAAAAAAAGCACAAGCAATCACAGTTACAGTTGCAAGCCCTCCCGTATAAGTTCCCATCATTACATTGGCAACTTTTACCAACCTTTTAGAGAGTCCTCCGGTTTCCATAAGATTCCCGGCGAGTATAAAAAAAGGAACGGCCATAAGCGGAAAAGAATCAACCGATATAATAGACCCCTGCGCCAGATATACAGTAGGTACCCCGCTCGCCATTAGTCCCAACAGCGAGGCAAATCCCAAAGCAATCGCAATAGGAACCCCCATAACCAAAAATGCCGACAAGCTGCCGAATAATATCAAAGTCACACTCATAGAATCTCACCCCTAACTTTTTCGCCTTTTTCAGTAAGCAGACTTCTGATATCTTTTGATATATTTTGAAAAAGCCTAAAGATTATCATGCCGTAAGCCAGAGGTATCACCATATATACAACATGCATAGGGTAGCCAACCGCCGGAGAATATTGTCTATGTTCTGCAAGTTTCCCCGCCAAAAATAGACCGTCCTTTGTTAAAAAACATGCAAACACCAGAAACAAGATATCCGAAATAAGTTCAGCTATTTTTCTAGCCTTACCTTTCAATAACATCAGTCCAACTTCAACTCTTATATGCTCTCTTTTCTTTACTGCCAGCGAAGCAGAAAAATAAATTATCCATATAAATATGTATCTAGCGGTTTCTTCAGACCACGCTAGCGGCGCATTCAACAAAAACCTAGATACAACCTGAAAAAAAATAAGAAAACACATTACAGCCAATAAAAACGCCGTCATATACTCTTCAAACTTATCGTCTATTTTTTTTATAAAATACTTCATAAAAAACCCTTCTTTCTCGTATTTTCAAATCAGGGTACGAAGATTATCATACCCTGTATTTTCCATTAATTCAATTTCGCCAAAACCCTGTCTAGGAGAGTTTTTATATCACCTTTTGCGAATTCACCGTATATCTCTTGAGCTTTCTTTTGAAACTTTTTATGCTCCTCCGGAGACAGTTTGACGATCTCCATTCCATTTTTCTCCAATTCGCCAGCCAACTCTTCATTAGCTTGCCTTCCAAGAGTCCTCCCGTAATCCCTGGCTATTTTAGCAGCCTCCATTATCGCTTCTTTTTCTTCAGCCGTTGATTCATCCCAAAATTTTTGGCTTGTCATAAATACCCACGCCGAGTAAACATGATTCGTCAAAGTAGTATACCCTTGCACTTCATAAAACTTGTTATAATAAATAGTAGAAATAGGATTTTCTTGGCCATCTACCGTTTTTTGCTGTAACGCTGTAAAAAGTTCTCCAAAAGCCATAGGGGTCGGGTTTGCACCTAGAGCTCTAAAAGCAGCCAAATGGATAGGATTTTCCATAGTTCTTAGCTTGAGTCCCTTCATATCCTCTACCGAATCAACCCTAACCTCTCTGTTAGTGAGATTTCTGAACCCATTCTCCCAGAAAACAAGCCCTTTGATACCTACATCACTTAAAGAATCGAGCAACTCTTGACCAATCTCACCGTCTAAAACTTCCACAGCTTGGTCAGCATCCGCAAACAAGAACGGAAAATCAAGAACCTTGAACTTTTCTTTAAATCCAACTATAGGGGCCGTCGACGGACAAGTCCCTTCCAACGTTCCTAGCTGAAGCCCTTCCATCATCGTCCTGTCATCTCCAAGTTGACTATTCGCAAATAGCTGAACCTCAATAGTATCCACCCTCTTATTTAGTTCTTCTTTGAATTTTTCTAAGCTTTTATACTGTGGATGTTCTTCATTCAACCCTATCCCTATCCTCATAACTCTTTTCTCAACTTTCGCTTCTTCACCACCATCTTTGTTACTACCGCAAGCCGCTAACAACGCAACTAGTAAAACCATTAATAATTTTGCTATTTTTTTCATAAACACCCTCCTTTTTGAAATAGTTGTCCAACAACTAACTAAGAGGAGTATACCCTTTGGTTTTGATTTTGTCAATTTTTTTGTCAAAAAAAGATAAAAAAAAGCCCCATCAAGAATTTGACAAGGCTTTTTGGTCGCTTTTTTATATTTTTTAGAGCTATTCTTGATTTTCTTTTTCTTCTTTTTGTATCTGTTCTACATCTTTTATGGTTCTGTTTATATGTTTCTTCATAAAAAATAAGCTGAGGTCGACATCCTTCTCCTTTAAAGCTTCCAAAACCAGTTTATGATCTCTTATTCCACTTTCCGATCCAAGCATTACATTTAGCGTTTTTTGATGAAATACTAAAAGGTTAAATAAAATATCACTTATTTTTATTATTATGCTGTTTCTTGTCCCTCTGGCTATGACCCTATGGAATTCAGCATCATAAAAAGCAAATTTTTCACTGTCATTTTTCAACTTTTCCATTTTCAAGTAAACCTCTTCAAGCTCTTTTATATCCTCGTCATCTGCATTTTTTAAAAAAAGTTTGATATTCTGCATCTCAAACCCTTTTCTGAATTGCAAAATATCTAAATAATTATCTTTTTCCAAGGTTACATGAGCTATTAAATCATTAAAAATAGTAGATTCAGACACCTCCCTCACAAAGGTTCCGCCACCTTTTTTTTTGCTTAAAATATTCAAAATTACCATTTTTTCTATAGCTTCCCTAACCGAATTCCTGCTTACTCCCAATTCTTTAGCAAGCGGTAGTTCAGAGGTTATTTTTTCCCCAGCCTTCCATTCTCCGGCTAATATTTTATTCTGAATGAAATCAAATACCAAATCACTAGTTCTCCGTTTCAATTTCTCCCTCCCTTAATCTCCAGCACTATATTTGCACGTGATAATTATACCACTTTAAACAGATTAAGTTAATTATTTAACTGATTTAAATTTTAAAATTCTTAACAAATTAAACATCTACAACTATTCACAAAATTCCACAAAACAGAATTTTCAAATCCTAAAAAGCAAATACGACTTCAAAACCTAGTTTAAATAAACCTTATCGAAAAAATTCAACACAAACAAAAGAACCTTCCGGTTTAAACTGGAAGGTTCTTTTGTCGTCCTATTATTTTATCATACCCATAAGTTTAGGTAGATATAAACTTAGTCCAGGAATGAATGTTACAAACATAAGTACAATTATTATAGCTATATAGAAAGGCAGCATGTGCTTTATCACTTCCTCTAGTTTAGCTTTCGCAACTCTAGCACCAACAAACAGAGTATTTCCAACCGGAGGTGTGATATTACCTATACATAGGTTGAATACCAACATTATACCAAAGTGTACTGTATCCATTCCAAAGCTTTTTGCAATTGGCAAGAATATCGGAGTGAATATAAGTATCGCAGGCGTCAAATCCATGAAAGTTCCAACTATCAACAAAAGTGCATTCATTATCAAGAATACAACTATTTTATTACTCGATACACTTAATATTAGGTTAGTTATAACAGTAGGTACATTCGTAAACGCCAATATCCAAGACATTATAGAAGAAGCACCTATTAAGAACACTATTATAGCCGTCATATCTACTGACTGTAGTAATATTGATGGTATATCTCTTAATTTTATACTTTTGTACAGGAACATTGACAGCAGTAATGCATATACAACTGCTATTGCTGCCCCTTCTGTTGCAGTGAAGACCCCTCCAACAATTCCTCCTATCACTATTATTATCAGCGATAAGCTTGGTAATGCGTCTAAGAACACCTTAAGAGCCGAAGAAAAAGTTATTTTATCTTGATTAACTTTGTAATTATTCTTCTTGGCCAATATATACGCTACTATCATAGTACCTAATCCCCACAAAATTCCTGGTATATATCCCGCCATAAATAGCGCTCCAACCGACGTCCCTCCACTTGCCAATGCGTATATTATTAGTGAGTTACTTGGCGGAATCAACAATCCTGTAGGCGCAGATGCTACGTTGGCCGCCGCACTGAAGTGCTTGTCATATCCAGCTTTTTCTTGAAGCGGGCCCAATGTTCCACCCACCGCTGCGCAAGCAGCAACCGAAGATCCACTTACTGATCCAAACAGCATATTACCAACAATATTTGTATGTGCAAGCGAACCAGGAAGCCTACCCGCTAGAAGGTTGGCAAAATTGATTAACCTTATAGCTATACCGCCATTATTCATTATTATTCCAGCCAGGATAAAGAATGGTATAGCCAACAATGAAAATGAATTTATCCCTGTAAATATACGTTGCGAAGCTGTAAATACTGCGTTTTCCCAAGGTAATGCAGTTAAGATGGCAGCCACCGAAGATATACTTATCGTAATTGCTATAGGTATACCAATTAATAACAGAATTGGAAATACCGCTAATAAAACCAAACATGTTTGTATTGCTAAATCCATGATTTTCCTCCTAATTTATACATACTAAATTATTCACTTATTTTATTACAAATTTTACTGTGCTGTTTTAAGTTTTAAATTTTCAACTACTAATGATTTTGCAAGTCTATGTATATTCATAACATTGTAGACCATTGTAAGCATTCCAGATAAAGGCAGTACAAAGTATATATACCCCATCGGTATTTGCATCGACGGAGACAATTGACCCATAGCTAGCTTAGATATTTTAAATCCGCCAAAAACTAAAACTAGTGCTGCGAATAGCAGAATAAGTACTTCAGTAAACACCTCAACTTTAGCACGCTTTTCAGGACTAAATTTATCTACAATAAACGACATACGCATGTGATCTTGTTTACCAAATACGTAAGTGGCTCCTAACAGACCTGCCCACACAAAGGATATAAGAAGCGCTTCCTCTGTAAAGGTACTTGGCTTATTAAGTACATATCTAGATGCCACCTGCCATGTTGCTAATATCGTCATTACCCCCATTAACGTAGAGCATACAACTTCTAATATTTTATCCAAAAGATTTCTAAAACTCTCCATCTCATCTCTCCTTATTTTTCATTTGATTTATTAAGTGCAATTTCCTCAGCTTTCGTACGCACTTTATTATATATTTCCTTTGCAGTTTCTGATTGAGTGTATTCAGCATGTAAGTCTTTCATTCTTGCTTGAAAAGGGGCTATTTCCGGATAGCTAAATTTAACTCCCATTTTTTCAGCTTCTTCTTTTGCTGTTTTTTCAGCATCTGCCCAGGCAGCAACTTCATATTTATTTGCAGCAAGTGCTGCTTCTTTGATAACTTTAGCATACTCCGGCTTTAATTTATCCAATAAATCTGCGTTAATTATCAGTATGTCCGGCAGCATTGCATGCATATTATAAGAATAGTATTTTGCAACTTCGCCATGTTTATTGTTTATTAGCGCTAATTCATTATTTTCCGCTCCGTCTATAACACCTTGTTGTAAGCCTGTATAAACTTCACCAAAAGCCATCGGAGTCGGTGACGCGCCCAAAGCTTCCATCATCTTTACATTTGTCGGACTTGTTTGCACCCTTATCTTTAATCCAGCCAGATCTTCCGGAGTATTTATAGGCTTATTTACCGTATAGATATTTCTAACTCCTGCATCAAACCATGTCAAGCCTATAAATCCACTGTCTCTTGTAGACTCATATATAGAACCCATTATGTTTTCATCGTCCATGACCGCTTTATAGTGTTCTTTACTATCCATTAAATAGGGCAAATTTAATACGGAATAAGTTTTTTCAAACCCCTCCAATACCCCTAACCCTGTTATTACTAAGTCTATTGCTCCTGTTTGGCATAGTTCCACTGTTTGGTTTGCAGGTCCCAATAATCCACTCGGGAATATCTGAACATCTATTTCTCCATTAGTATTTTCCTCTACATATTTTTCAAATTCCAGCATTGCTTTATGCTGAGGATGTTCAGTATTTTGTAAATGAGCTACTCTTATAATTCTTTTTCCATCTCCATCAGCAGAATCACACCCAGAAAGTCCAATGGCCGTTATACCTGCTAAAATAAATAATGCGATACGTCTTCCTATCTTCATTGAATATTTTACCTCCTTGAATTTGTGCTATATTTTTTATTTTTTTGAATTTTTCAAAAAATTAAATGCCCTCAGAATATAATTCTGAGGGCATTTAATGATCCCGAGGGTACCCTAAACATAAGTTTATAAAGTTACGCCTGATTTAAATATCGCAATTTCTCTGAAATTATTCTTCTCGTTATTTACATATTCTCCATTTACAACTCTTATTATATAGTCTACAAATTCTTCTAGCAGATCTTCCATGGTAGTATTTGTACTCACAAGTTTTCCAGCATCAAAATCTATCCATCTCTTTTTTTTCTGCGCAAGCTCCGTATTCGTCGAAATCTTTACCGTAGGGATAAAACCTCCATAAGGATTCCCACGCCCAGTCGTGAAAAGCACCATCTGGCATCCAGCAGCACCAAGCGCAGTTGTGGCAACCAGGTCATTTCCAGGAGCGCTTAAAAGATTTAATCCTTTTTCTTCTATTATCTCACCATATTTCAGCACACCTTTAACCTTGCTTCTTCCGGATTTTTGGGTACATCCTAAAGATTTATCTTCTAGAGTAGTGATTCCTCCTTTTTTATTTCCAGGAGAAGGATTTTCATATATCTCTTGATCATGTCTTATAAAATATTCTTTAAAATCATTCACAAGGCTTACAGTTTTTTCAAATGTTTCCTCATCTTCACATCTTTCCATTAAAAGCGTTTCCGCACCAAACATTTCAGGTACCTCAGTAAGTACAGTTGTCCCTCCATAGTTTATAATGTAATCAGAAAATTCACCCAAAAGAGGATTTGCTGTTATCCCGGAAAAACCATCCGATCCGCCACATTCAAGCCCTATTTTCAAGTCCGAAATAGCCCCTTCTTCTCTCTCGTCACCCTTCATCAGGTCATAAAGTTCTTTCAGGA
Source organism: Ilyobacter polytropus (assembly GCA_003246855.1). Taxonomy (GTDB): domain Bacteria; phylum Fusobacteriota; class Fusobacteriia; order Fusobacteriales; family Fusobacteriaceae; genus Ilyobacter_A; species Ilyobacter_A polytropus_A. Next base: position 19,838 of record QKCP01000136.1, on the reverse strand, counting down.
GTTTTTTACCCTCTTCCACTTCATCTTCTACATCCTGTATAATTAAAAATTTTGTTCTCTCAGAGTCGAATTCCCCCAAAGTTTCTTTAAATTGGGATACTTGGTTATTTTCACACCCTAAGCCCACTACAAGTACCGCTCCAGCATTAGGATGCTTTACCAAATCTTGAAGTATAACTTTTGTATTTTCATGGTCTTCTCCTAACTGAGAACATCCATAGTTGTGCTTGAAAAGATAGGCTCCATCAATATCATCTATATTATTTTCTGATTTAAACTCATCCAGCATTAACTGAGCCATACCATTGACACACCCAACAGTAGGAACTATCCACAGCTCATTCCTTATACCGGCATCGCCATTTTTTCTCCTATAGATATTCACTTTTTTTTCAGGGAGTCTCACTGTGAAATCGTGAAATTTAGGCAGATACGAGTAAGTGTTGAGATCACTTAAATTTGTTTTTAAATTGTGCGTATGTATCCAGCTTCCAGGCTCAACATCCTCTAAAGCATGCCCAATAGGCATCCCATACTTTACTATATGTTCACCTTTATTTATATGAACAATCGCAATTTTATGCCCTTTATCCACTTTCTCCAAAAGGGTAACTGTTACCCCATCCACCTGTAGCTGCTCCCCTTTTTCAAGGTCTTTTAGAGCCACAACCACATTATCATCTGGAGTTATTCTAATAAACTTTTTCATCATTACACCTCTTCTATTCCCCGATATTATAGATCAATTATCTTTTCCTTTTCTCCGTCGTATAAATCCTCAAAAGCAACTTTTACACCCTCTACATCTATTTTGTATAGATATTTAGAAACCATCTCTTTTAGACCAGGTACTTCAAGAAGATTTTCACCCCAGTGGTGTTCCAGCGCCAATACCGCCTCCGCTATCTTCGCTGCACCTTTTTCAGTACCATCATAGTCTCCCCATAACTCTTTATATAGTTCTAAGAAGTAAGCATCATCTCTTAGGTTTATTTTATCCCCAGCTCTTTCACCTTTATAAAATCTCATTAGAGCTGCGAAAGAAAATACAAGTTTTTTAGGAAGTTTTCCATACTTCTCATTGTAATTCAAAATTTGAGGCAGAACCCTTGTTTTGAATTTAGTCATCGAATTCAGCGATATATCTATAAGCTGGTGTTTTACATATGGATTTTTAAATCTCTTTATCACAGCTTCTGCGAATTCTACAAGCTCTTTTTTATTCATATCAAGCGCAGGTATGATCTCGTCATATATAGCTTCCTTCACGAACTTTCCTACAATATCATCTTCTAAAGTTTCTTTTACTGTATCTATGCCATACAGGTACGAAACTGGAACCATTGCAGTGTGGGCACCGTTTAAAATTCCAACCTTTCTTGTTTTATAAGGTTTTATGTCGTCTACTATTTTTATATTAAGGTTTATTTTATCTAGCTTGAGCTCTTTTTCTAGCCACTTGGGACCTTGTATAACAAAAAGATAAAAATATTCCCCGGTAGTCATAAACTTGTCCTCATATCCAAGTTCAGCCTGCAGTTCAGCCACTTCGTCTCTAGGGTAGCCTGTCACTATTCTGTCAACTAGGGTAGAACACCAAGTATTTGCCGTGTTAAGCCAATGCTTAAATCCTTCCTCTAGCTCCCACTTCTCTGCATATTTAAAAACTAATTCTTTTAATTTTTCTCCATTGTAATCAATAAGCTCACATGGCATAATTATAAAACCTTTTTTCTCGTCGCCTTTAAATACTTTAAATCTTTCATGAAGAAGTCTTGTCAATTTTCCAGGAAAAGAACTTTGAGGTTCATCTTCGTATTTGTCAGTTTCAGAAAAACTTATTCCAGCCTCTGTTGTATTAGAAACTATAATTTTCATATCCGGATTATGAGCCAATTTAAGGTATTCATCGAACTGCTTGTATAGCGGAATCTCCCTATTTACAGACGAGATTACTCTGTAGTCTCTTACTATCTCTCCATTTTCATTTATACCTCTTATTATAGCTGTATATAGTCCATCTTGAACATCCAGTAATGGTAAATAATCAGAATCTATAGGTCTTATAATTGCTATCCCTGAATTAAAATCAGTTTTTTCATTTAATATGTCTATTTGCCAGTCAACAAAACATCTAAGGAAATTCCCTTCTCCAAATTGTATTATCTTTTCAGGATACTTTTTCAATCCTCTGCTCTCTCTATTCATCAAAATCAGCTTCTCCTCCTATAATACTAATATTTTAAAAAATATTTTCAACGATCATTACAATTGTTAAGGTATTAGTTATCCAGGTTTATATCAAAGTAACCTTTAGAGTTATTGAAACAAATGTCTTTCACCATTTTCCCTAAGAGTTCCATATCATTTGGAGCCTCTCCTTCTTCTACCCAAGTTCCTAAAAGGTTACATAAAATTCTTCTAAAATACTCATGTCTAGTGTATGAGAGGAAACTTCTTGAGTCTGTAAGCATTCCTACAAATCTTGACAACAGCCCTAGATTAGCCAGTGCGACCATCTGCTTTTGCATTCCGTCTTTTTGGTCTAAGAACCACCATCCAGAACCAAATTGTATTTTTCCAGGTATTGCGCCTCCTTGGAAACACCCTATCATAGTTCCCAGAACCTCATTTTCTCTAGGGTTCAAATTATAAAGAATTGTTTTCGGAAGCTGGTCTGTACAATCTAAAGAATCCAAAAGTTTAATCAAATCCTCTGCAAAGACTTTGTCACTTATAGAGTCAAAACCAGTGTCAGGTCCTAAAAGTTTAAACATTTTAGTTGAGTTGTTTCTAAATGTACCTATATGGATCTGCATAACCCAGTTGAGCTCTGTATATTTTTTCCCTAAAAATAACATTATCTGACCTTTATATACTTGCAGTTCTTCTGCACTTAAGCTCTCTCCCGCAAGCCCTTTTTTAAGCACGGCATCAGCTTCTTCTACGCTTCCATCTTTATACATAACAGGATCAAGAGCATGGTCTGATAATCTGCAGCCCACTTCGTGGAAATATTCAATTCTTTCCCCTAAGCTTTCAAGCAGCGAAGAAAAACTGTTTATTTCTCTTCCTGTAATCTCACTTAATTTTGCTATCCATTCAGAGAACCCTTCTTTTTCTATGTTGAATGATTTGTCTGGTCTAAAAGTAGGGAAAACCTTCGTTTCAAAGCTAGAGTCTTCGGCTATCTGTTTGTGATATCTAAGGTCATCTATCGGGTCGTCAGTTGTACAGATAACTTTTACGTTTGATCTTTTTATAAGTTCTCTTGCCGTAAACTCTTTTGTCTGTAAAAGTTCATTACATTTTTCCCATATATTTTCTGCCGTTTTCGGCGAAAGTGTCTCATATATTCCGAAATATCTTTGAAGCTCTAGATGCGTCCAATGATACAGCGGATTCCCTATGCAGTATGGCATAGTTTCAGCCCACTTCATAAATTTTTCTTTTGAAGGCTTATTTCCAGTGATATAATCCTCTGCTACCCCATTACTTCTCATCGCACGCCACTTATAGTGGTCTCCACCTAGCCAAAGTTCGGTTATATCTCTATAAGCTTTATCTTCGGCAATCTCTTTTGGATTTAGGTGACAATGATAGTCATAAACTGGCATCTCTTTTGCATACCCGTGATATAATTTTTTCGCAGTATCATTCAAAAGAACAAAGTCATCATCCATAAATTTTCTCATTAAAATATCTCCTTATCATCAATAATTTCAGTTAAAACCAAGGTATACCAATAGGTATACCAGTTAATATATTCTAACTTATTTTTTTTCTTTAGTCAAGCCTTTTCAAAAATACAAATAGCTGTATAAATTACTTCAGTATAAGGTTAGGCAACCATGTAGTCATTGCCGGGATAAAAGTCAAGCACATTAGATAAATAAACAGCATTATGTAAAATGGTTTTAATGATTTTGCAATCTTCTCTATGGATATATTTGCTATAGAACAACCTACAAACAGTGTAGATCCAACAGGCGGTGTTATAAGTCCTATCCCTAAGTTAAGCATCATCAATATACCAAACTGAATGGGATCCATTCCTACTTTTGTTACAACCGGAAGTAAAATTGGTGTAGTTATAAGTATAAGTGGAGCCATATCCATTATCATACCTAAGATTAAAAGTATTATATTTACCAAGAGTAAAATAACTATTTTGTTTGAAGAGATGTTAAGCAGTCCATTCGTAATAAGCTGTGGAACTTTTAGATATGCCATCATATAACCGAACGCACTGGATGTGGCTATTACAGCCATAACTAGCGAAAGAGTTTTTAAAGAGTTGGATAAAATTGTCTTCATCTCTCTTATATGTATATCTTTATATACAAAGAAAGTGATAACAAATGCGTATATTGCTGCTATAGCGGCAGACTCAGTTGCTGTAAAGATACCACTTATTACCCCACCCATTACAATTACAGCTGTCATGAGTCCTAAGGCACTTTCTCTGATTATTCTTATAGAGTCTTTAAAAGAAATTTTTTCCCCTTTTGGATACCCTCTTTTAACCGCTATGACATAGCTTAGAACCATAAGAGATACCCCTAATAAAACTCCAGGTATAATTCCACCTAGAAAAAGCTTACCTATAGAAAGTCCACCTGCCGCAAGAGAGTATATAATCATATTGTGACTTGGAGGGATTAAAACTCCTTGAGTAGATGAAGTTATGGTGACATTTACAGAATAATCTTTATCATATCCTTGTTCTTCCATCATAGGTATCATTATAGATCCTATCGAAGAAGTATCCGCTACTGATGAACCGGAAATCCCGCCAAAAAACATACTAGATAGTATATTAACCATTGAAAGGCCGCCACGAACTCTTCCTATTATTACATTAGAAAAATCTATGAGCCTCTTAGATATTCCACCCTGCCCCATAAGCTCTCCTGCTAAAATAAAGAACGGGATAGCCATAAGCGAAAAACTATGAACGCCAGATACCATTTTTTGAGCTACTATAAGCAGCGGTATCTTCATATAAAGCGCAGCCAAAGTTGCAGATACTCCCAATGCAAACGCTATAGGAAGCCTTATTATCAAGAAAATAAACAACGTACCTAAAAGTATTACAATTCCCATTGTTTCCATTATTTCACCTCTTTACTATTATTACTTTTTATTATGTCTATAATTTTTATAATGGAATAAATACTCATCATTATACCGTTTATAGGGACCATAATATACAAAACCGTTGTGGATAACCCAGTTGCAGCCATTTTAGACATGCCTGCCATAGCTGCTAATTTACCACCATAAACAAAAAGAATTAGGCCGAATAAAAAAACAATTGTATTGTTTATTACCTCAACTATATTTTGTGCCTTTATATTGAGTTTGTTGAAAAAATATTCTATGCTTAGATGAATCCCTCTTTTTACCCCTATCGCCATCCCTATGAATGCAAACCATACCATAAAAATAAGTGCAAGTTCTTCCGACCACCTAGGAGTACTAGCGAAAATATATCTACTCACTATTTGATAACCGATTATAACGGTCATCAGCACAAGCAGAGACATAGCAAAACCTTCAATAACTTTCTCTATAGACTCGAGTATTTTTTTTAAATATTTCATAATTCCTCCTAATTTAATTTGGGGCAAAGGTCGGAGACCTTTACCCCAAACCTTTATACTATTTGGTATCTATGATAGCCTTAACTACATCAGAATAATCTGAAGCGAATTTTTCATATAAAGGCATAACTGCTTCTTGGAACGCTTTTCTTGCTTCCGGCGTTAATTCATTAACTTCATTTCCGTTAGCCAAGATTTTTTCTTTTGATTTATCTTCTCTTTCTATCCACAGTTTTCTTTCTAGGATAGCCGCCTCTTTAGCTGCTTGTTTGATAACCTCTTTATCTTCATCAGATAATTTGTTAAATACCCCTTTATTGATCAAAATCATTTCAGGTGCTCTAGTGTGTCCATCTAACGTATAGTATTTAGCTACTTCAAAGTGACTTGTAGACTCATAGCTTGGCCAGTTATTCTCAGCACCGTCAATAACGCCTGTTTGAAGGGCACTGTAAACTTCTCCGAAGGCCATTGGAGTTGGTGAAGCACCTAAAGCTTTTACCATTTCTAGCATAAGTTCACTTTCTTGAACTCTTATTTTCAATCCTTTTAAATCACTTAATGATTTTATAGGTCTTTTAGTGTTGTAAAAATTTCTTGCTCCAGAATCAAGCCAGCATAGCCCGATCATATTTTTATCTTCAAGAGATAGAAGCATGTCATCCCCTATAGGTCCGTCTAAAACTCTAAACATATGATCTACATCTTTATAAAGATAAGGCAGCATTAGCACATTTAACTTTGCCTCATATTGAGACAGTGGAGAAACACTAGTTCTAACAAGGTCTATTGCTCCAAATTGGACTTGTTCAATCGATGCCTTTTCATCCCCAAGTTGCGCAGACGGGTATACCTCTACCTTTATTCTTCCGCCAGTTCTCTCTTCAACCAATCTAGCAAATTCCATATCCCCTTTTACAGTAGGGTAATCTTCCGGCTGAATATCAGCTAATTTCAAAACGATATTTTTTGCTTCGCCATCACCAGATTTTTTACCACAACCACCCAAAATCGCACCAAGTAAAGCTAAAACCACAATTAATAAAATTTTTGAATTTCCTTTCATAAAATAACCCTCCTTTTATTCACATTGGTATACCCAGTAGTATACCTGTTAATATACTTATATCGTATTTTAGTAGATTAGTCAAGTTATTTTTTCGAAAAAATAGCATTTTTTGATCAAAACAAAGCCTAATAATTCATTCCAAAGAACAACTTTGGATCAATAATCGCCGAATCTTGTTGTTTATATTGGTATACCTAATAGTATACCCGTTAATATGCTTATATCGTATTCTAAAAAATCAGTCAAGTTGTTTTTTCGAAAAAATAGTATTTTGTGATCAAAACAAAGCCTGGTAATCCATTTCAAAGAACAACTTTAGACCAATAATTATCGCACCTTAGATATTCACTCATCCCAGAAAATTATAAAGAACTACGGTATACCAAAGAGGTATTTTTTTAAAAAGTTTAGAGCTCTAATTGAAATTCGTTAGTATATTAATGAAATTTATAAATAAAATTTCTTGAAAAATAATGAAAATTTGTGTATATTTATAACATGCCTAAAATATATTGGAGGTATTTTCATGAAAAATAAATCAAATCTTAAAGATAAAACTTATGAAATTTTAAAATCAAAAATAATATCAGGAGAGTTTAAGCCAAACTTCAGGCTGGACGAGAGGGAAGTAAGTGCCCTCATCGGAGTCAGCCGAACGCCTGTAAGAGAAGCTCTCAGCAAGTTAGAGCAGGATGATCTAGTTACCATAATACCGAGAAAGGGTATCTTCGTAAGTGAAATTACTTTAAAAGATATAAACGATATTTTTCAGATCAGAGCAAGTATAGAGCCACTATTAGTGAATTTTTCAATCGAAAATCTTCAAGATAAGGAATTACTTCGATTTGAGAAAGAATTTTCAATGTATATGGAATTAGACAGCATATCACCTGAAGATGCAAAAAAATTAGATAAATTAGATAACGAGCTTCATCTATGTATTTTAGAAGCATCTAACAACAAGCATCTTATAAAACTAATGAAAAACGTATATGAGCATAACGCCAGAATAAGAAACCTGACAAAACAAAATAAAGGAAGACGTTCGGAAGCTATCAAAGAACACCTAGAAATTGTTCAAGCTTTGAAATCTAGAGATGTTGAAAAGGCTCAAAACGCCATCACTGCACATAATCAAAATTCAAGGATAGGTTTCTTAATGAATATAGGCAACCTTAACATCTAGCTGAAACTCTATAAAAATATTTTACTCCAAACAAAGTATCCAACCTCTAATTTAAAGATGATTTTTGACAATACAGCTTTGAGAACTAATAAAGGCTTAACAAAAAGCAAAGAGCCCTCGGAATATATACCGAGGGCTCTTTGCTTTTTGTTAAGCCTTTATTGAACTTTAAAAAACTAAACACTTAGATTTCCAATATTTAATAAAAATCCTACTTTTGAATTGTAATTATGTTTTCTTACAGCTTTTTTAGCATTATCTATATCTCGATCTTTCATTGCTTGAATAATTTCTAAGTGCTCATTTGCCGCTTCAAGTCTTCTTGTCTTTTTTTGAACGAATAAATTTCTTATCCAAATATTATGTTCATATATATTTTTTATAAGTTTTATAAGGTGTTTATTTTTAGAAGATTCCAAAATATAATTGTGCAGTTCATGGTCTATTTTGTCTAATTCTTTTTCCATCTCTTTTAAATTTATATATTTAAGGACTTCTTCCTCGAATTCCACCAGTTTTGTATTTTCTATATTTTCCATAGCCAATTCTACTATAAACGGTTCAACGTTATCTCTAATTTGAAAAATATCGTTGACATCTTTCAAAGTGATCTCATTAACAAAAACCCCTTTTCTAGGAATAACTTTCACCCAGTCTTCTAATTCCAATTTGCTTATAGCCTCCCTTATCGGAGTCCTGCTCATCCCCAAAAGCTTGCCCAATTCTCTCTCATCAAGCCGAAAATTCGGACCAAATTCCCCTTCTATTATTTTCGACTTCAATATATCGTATGATTTTTCCTTTAAATTTGTAAGATCCCTCATAACTCCCCCTATTTATACCCTTAATATACCAACAGTATACCACGGAAATTTTTATGATTCAAGTCTTTTTGTCCGTCTTAATTTAAATAAAATAAATAAGTTTAAACAAAGATACCCGTTCTTTTGCCATAAAATCTAAACAGTAAAATACATCAATCCTTATTTTGTGGAAAATTGGATTAAATATTTAAAAACAAATCATTTATGTTCCAAACACAAAAGACATTATTCTTCATAGCCATCTAGGCCCAGTACATAAGCAAGCTGTTTGAAAAGCATTTGGCACCAAAAGTTATCGGAAGATCCATCACAAGTATTATAATTTTAAGGATGCAGAGATATATTGAATTTTAATACATAGATTATATGACTCCACAGGCAGTTTATGGAGCTGTCCGCACGATAGGACAAAAGTTAGAAAATACACCTTAAAAAAATGCTCTATGCTCACGAATTTACAGGACACCAATCATCCTCGCCTTTGAGTATCTTTTCTATGGTGTACTCTTTGGCTTCCTCATCGCTTAATATTTTAGCCCAATGGACTCTTTCCTTCGTTTTGGATCCTGGCCCATAACTATTGTATTCAGCATAAAGGGTGTTCTTTTCAGCGTTTTCTTTACCCCAATTATGCCAGCCTTCAGCTTTTATATGTTTATCCATCCATGTGTTTATAAATACTGTTTTGGCATAGTCCCTCCAAGGCCTTCCAAGATAGACAGTCCCCGCTGCGGCATCACTTGTCAACCTACAATCTAGAAATACATAGCCGTACTTTTCATTTTTAGGTGTTGATGCAGCAGTAATATAGCCATTTATTTTTTCTTTTCTGTCATTAGAATATATCTCACATTTATTAAAAACAGCAGTAGAAGATCCGAATATAAAATCTATATCCCCTCTTATATAACAATTTTCAAAATATTGCCTCCCCATTATCCTTTCCAGTCCGTCTCTGGGACCACCAAAATCCTTGCCTTCGATGGGATTTGGCGGTAATGGCGCTGTAAATATTGTATCTTGAAATCCTATAAACCTGCAATTTTTAAATATAATCCTATCCGCATCTATGTATGCAGCTACTGCTTGGCCTGCGTCTCTTCCATCTCCAGATGAATTTTCAAAGGTTATATTTTCTCCAACAAAGTCATCACCAGTAATGATGGTGCTGTAAGAATTGAAGGTGCGATACTTGCTACCGTCCGGAAATGTTTTATTGGCATTGTCATCAAACGTTATTACAGTGTTTTCTACAGACTCCCCTATAAAAGTAATAAAAGGCTTATCAATATTTATCTTTTCTTTATAAATTCCATTTTTTATGTTGATAACTACTCTAGTTGAATTATTTTCTGAAACTGCATCGATTGCTTCCTGAATAGTTTTAAAATCACCGTTTCCATCTTTTGAAACTGTCATAATTATCCTCCCCTTAAAAAAAGTTATATCGGATTTATTTAAATACAATAGGCATAAAAAGTTTAACTTTTATTCTGTCGCCTGCGCAGTTTGGTAAAGGCTTGCAATTTACCGGTTAAACTCATATACCAATACAAGATAGCACCTAATATATTAGCTCTAATACATATGCATGTATCGGAATTGTTATAATAGACAACATTGTTGTTACTCCAACCATAAGTGCAGTAAATTCATGATCTTTTTTATAGTATTTGCTTATTATTGCAAGATTTGTCATTATTGGTAAAGAAGCCGTTACTATAAAAACTTTTCTTGCAATAGAATTTATATCAATAACCTGCCCGGCAATTGTAATAATCAAGATAGTGACAACCGGCGCTAATAAAAATCTGCTTATCAAAACCAAGTATACATCTCTGTTGAATTTAATATTTTTAAAATCCAGTTCATAAATGACTGTTCCTAAAAAAAGCATAGAAATAGGGGTTGTCATTGCACCGAATTTTGTCAAAGTTATCTGGATAGCTTCAGGTAGTTTTATTCCAAATATAATAAAAATAATCGATAATGCAAATGCAATAAGCGGTGGAGTGATCATCTTCTTTAAGCCTTCCATTATCGAGAAACTTTGTTTATTTCCTACAAAGTTATAGATTCCCAGAGTCCAGAATGTAGAAAAACTTGCAAACCAAAATATAAATAAATACGGGATGCTCTCTTCCCCAAAAAGAGTAGAATTAACAGGAAGTCCTATAAATAGAGTATTTGCAAACATAGTCATATTAACTAAAGCAGATTGTCTTTTTTCTTCAATTTTAAATATTTTAACAAAAATTAAACCCAAAATCATTAAACTAAACATTACCAGATAACAAACACCGAGTTTATAAATAGAGTTAATTAAATCTTTTTTTGTAAATCTTTCTACAAAGGCTACCATAACTGTCGAAGGTAATGTCAAATTTATTAAAAGTTTTCCAAAAACCGTATTTACCTTTTCATCCAAAATATTTTTTTTGGCAAAGAAAAATCCGGTTCCCATCATTAAGAAAATAATTATTACACTATTCATAATATTCATGCTAAATCCCCTCTCATTTTCCGTTAATTATTTAAATTATATCGGATTCGTTTCAATACAGTAGGCACATTACTTGGACAGCTTCATGAACTGCCTGCGGGGTCATATAATTCATATACTAATAACACCTCTTTAAGAAAAACCAGCAGCGATTTTTTCCAACAAATGATATTTTTATTAAAGTTATGTGTCCAGTAATTAAAATATCCCTTAAAATCGGACTCAAAATCTAAAAGTTTGGAAAAATTTCGAGGAATACTTAATTTAAAAAGAGCTTCCTTACGGAAGCTCTCCAATAGTTTAGAACTGAATTTACAGGTGATTCCGAAAAGTTCCTACATCTGTTAGAATGTCATTAATTCCCCTATTTCGTCTTCTGAAATTCTTTGTCTATCTACTGACAGCTCTTTATTTATTGTTAAAAATATTCCCTTATCCGTTTCTATGAAATATATCCTATCGCTTCCGCCTTTTTTTGAAAGGACATAATACTCATGACCTTTTTTCATGCTTTCAATAATAATATCTCGAGAAAAAATATTCCCGTATTCTGATTTTAAATGCACAATAGTACCGTTCTCTTCTCTTTTGGCAACTATATTAACCATAAACTATTCCCTCCATAACTTAAAATCAATATTTCTCTTTATCTAATTTTCAATTTTCACTCTACACACTCAAAATAGGCTGTAGAATTAATAAATATCCAGGCTTAAATAAGTAGCATTAAGTTACTTTTATATTAAACTAATTGTCTTAATTTAAAATATCTGTATTCGTCGTATAAATTCTCGAGTTCCGAAAAATATTTTCTTACCAGCATATTATTCTCATCCCTATACGCCCTATCCAATTCATTTTCTAATTGATTAATTTTTCTGATACATCTTTCAAAATCAACTTTACATCTATTATTTCCAAAATATATATTTTCCATTTTCCCCTCCACACGGTTATTCAGCATAAAGTTTTATAAGCTATTCTTTAGTACATGTTTTTAGCTACTTCCACTGCCAAATAACCTTAAGACCGTCTATAATTCCTTACATTTTTTCAACCCATTATACATTTTGACAAACTAACACCTAAAAACTTGCCTAAAAATATCATAAATTTAAAATATAAAAAATAAAATATGTATTTAAATCCACTTTAGGCTTTTCAATAAATATATTTTTATTTTTTTTTCTCATATGTTACTTCTACTACAATATCAAAATCAATATAGTCCAACAAGGTATTTATGTCTTTCATGTGCTTAATCAGTTTAACCCCTTGAGGATTTCTGTGTTCATGGATAAAAGCAACTTTTCCAGTTTCATTATTTTGAAATAGTTGCACTATATTTTCAGCCTCTCTTTTATAAGATGGGTCTTCTAGGTATTCCGCCATTTCCCCCTTATATAAATCTATAACCTTTCCGTGCTTTTGAAGAATAAAGTATTCCTGGCTCCCCTTTAGGGTCAATTCGGCTTCTTCCACAATAGGTTCATTAAACCTTTTTACAAAATCCTTGAAGCTTAAGTTCATATTAGCTACCACCTTTCTTGAAATAAAATTCTTTTCATTAATTACTCAAAAACTTATCGATAAATTTCTTGATCTTAAATTTTCAATTTTACTCCATATTTTATCCATAAGCACCCCAATACTTCAACATAAAATCTTTATACCTATCTAAAATTTATTGCGCAGAGATATTTGCTAAATATCTCTGCATAAAATTATTTAAGTTTTTTATAAAACTGAGATCAATGCTTCTGCCATGTTTTTTTACTTATGTATTTAGTATGTACTCTGAAAGAGATACACAAGGTGGATATTATTTAAGTAATTTTGCCAAATCAGACAGAGCGCTTTGTTCTTTTATCCCCTCAGCAACAAGGGAAGAAATTTTCAATGCTCCTTTTTCTTGGAGATGAGTTGCATCAGGTTTATTGATATTTCCTGTTTTCCCTTCGACATAGTAAGGATATTCTGCAGGATCAACAGCCAACCAGTATTGTTTCCACCCAGGCTCTCCAACACTGTTTGCAAATTTTATACTTTCTTTCTCGATATCAATAAGGTCTACGTTATTTGCTTTTGCAGTATCCCTAGTCGTTTGGGCATAATTTCCGACATATTTCGCGGTACTCTTTTCTCTATAAACAATGTGGGTTGAACTTTCAATCGGGAAAACCCCAGTTTTTTTATCGGCGTCACACACTATTCTTGTTATTGAGGTCAATAGTACAGGAGTCGCATTTTTTGATATAGCGAGATTTACATATTTTTCAAGCCATCTCTGAAAAGACATGTTGTCCTCTCCCTGTACATTCCCTAATCTGTCATTAGGATAAGTTCCTGTATTAGTAAGATCGAAAATATCCCTTTCTTTTGCTGGAATGCTTCCGCCGCATTTTTCATCATTGTGACCGAACTGGATGAAAAGATAATCCCCTGGTTTTATAAGCTCTTCATACATTCTCAGCCAACCTTCATTGATGTACGATCTTGAACTTCTACCTGACATTGCAGCATTTACAACCATAACGTTAGAATTATCTTTGAAAGATTTTTGGAATACTTGTCCCCATCCTTTACGTGGAGCCAGTTCAGATTCATAATTTGATCCTGTAGAATCTCCAGCGATAAAAACTCTAGTTACGTTTTTATTTTCAAGTTTTTTCTTGTCTTCTGATGCTTTTTTATAGTCTAAAACATCAGCAGGTGATAGAGGGTGAAATGTTATATCAAAAAGCAAAGTTCCAGAAACCTTACCTGATGATGTGTGGTAACTTCTGTTGTGTCTAATGAGTCCGAAAACCTCAAATAATGATTTATCCATTGGAGTTGTTACAGGATCATAAGTGTCCGGTGATTTTACTCCTGCATCATATAAAGCCTGCTTGATTAGAATAAGATTTTTATCTGTTTTTTCTTTTATGACCTCCGGGGTAATACCCTCTGTTTTACCGTTTAAAATAAGCTCTACAGGGCCTTTAAGAGAAAGCGCCTCAGCTACATCCGAAACTACCTTATCGGTAATGGGATTCAGATTCGCAATATTTATTTTTTCTGTTTGAATGGCAGAAACAAGAGCTGCAACTGATTTTCCCCTTGGTTTACTGTTATCGCTTATATTAGGAAAGCCGTTTTCAACTGAATTTACAAGTAAAGGAGCTTCAAGACCTTCAATACTGACAGAATATTCTCCCTTCTCATTAGTTTTTGTTTTGACTATTTTTCCAAATTTGTCATAGATTGTAATATCTGCATTCCCCATAGGAACAAGCGAGACTGCATATCCTTTCAGAATAGTAGCTTTAGTATTTTTCCCCAAAATACTGGTTTGTGAACACCCTAGAAATAAAGTAAAAATTAATACTACACACATTGATAAAAAGTATTTGCTTCTGTTGATCATTGTATCCTCCTTAATTTATATTGTCTAAATTTTTTTTGAATATAGAAATTAATTTTTTATTCAATCCCATAAGAATGAGAATCTGACATTAAGTATAAACTTAAAATTCTCAATATGCAGAGGTATAATTTATTCCTCTGCATATTTAAGATGACACATGAAACATTTAATACTTTTTGTTAATTGATATATGCTGAAGTAAAATTTTTAATGGATTTTAAAATTACTTCATATTACCTAAAAAACTAAAATCAATGTTTCCATTACGCTTTCTTTTGATCTCTTTAGGCATAGTGATTTTAACCTCTTTAAGCTCTTTCACCTTTATGTTTACTGATTTATTACCATCATAAAAATAGTTGTTTTTACCTTTGTTTTTAGGATCAAAAATATCACTTTCTGCCCCGAGAGGATTATTGTATTGGTATGATTTAAACCCGTCTATTTCGAAATCAAGTACAATTCCTGTATAACTAGAGAAATTTATGTTCCTTTTGTTATTGAAGGCGATATTATCGACTGCGATAACGCCGGGATTAAAGTTGCTTGTAAATCCATCTGCCAAGTTTCCGAAAGCTACCGAATTTTTAATAGTATGTGTAACGTGTATTCCCTCTCCGCCAAGTTTGAATCCATTCCCGTCTCCATTACCAGGCTCTTTTCCTTCTAACTGTCCGTTGTTATATACAATACTATTTATGATAGTTACCGCTCCGATTTTTCCTGTTCCTACTTTTGCGTATAAATCCCAACCGTCGTCAGCATTGTTGTGAGATATACATCCGTCAAATATATTTCCATATCCAACTGTTAATTTTGCAGCGAATCCATCAGCGTTATTTTCTGAAGGATCGGCATTATTATATGACGTGCAGTTTTTTATAAGGTTATAAGAAGGCCACTTTGATATATTATCTGCTTCAGAGCTAGTACGGGATATCTGCATTCCTGTATTCCCATTTTCATAGAACTCACATAATTCAATTATGTTGTGATTTCCTCCAAGTACATAACCACTTCTGTTCGGTGCAGAGTGTGTAAAGTTAATTCCGTATATGTACCAGTAGTTTCCACTATGTAGAACACCCTCTGATTTTTTGTTGAAATCAATTACAGGTCTTGCACCTTTTTCAGCTACAAGTTTTTTCATTGCTTTTTTTGTACCGTCATTATATTTTCTTATGAACAGTGATCCGTTTCTTACATATCTTCCCTCTTTTAAAATTATGGTTTGTCCAGGTTGAACAAAATCTATTGCTGTATCAAGATCAAGAGGATTAGATTCAGATCCATCACCTATGGCATTACCGTTAGGGGCAACATAGATATTTTTCCCATCTTGATAAGTTCTCATATCAACAGTGAAGTTTGTGACAATAGGTTCATAAGATGTTAAAAGCTGGGTATCGCTTGGAGTGAATACAACACTGAAGTTTGTTTCGGCATTTTTCCCCACTGATGTTGAAAATGCAGCTTCTTTTCCACCTGTTACATCTACACTGTCAACTAGTATATCTTTTCCTTCTTTAACAGTAAGAACACCGTTAACATTAGGCTCAAGTCTAAGTTTATAATCTTTTAACGATACTCTGTCTAATGAATTTATAATAATTGATGGTTCTTGAGGAGTTTTAGGTTTTTCTATTTTAGGTGCATCTGTAGTTGAAGCACTTACCTGGAGCTTAGTATTGCTAACTTCTATATGAGCAAGACGAGCTGTAAAAAATCCTACATACATTTTTTTGTCTTGAACCTTGAGTATTTCAGGTTCATATACAAGAACTTCTTTTCCGTTGTCAATTTTAGCAGTAAATCCTGAATTCGTTTTAGATAGAGTAAGTCTGTACGGAGTATTTTTACTTGTTGGAAGTTCATCTTTTATCATTACTTTTTGAAGACCCTTACTTCCTTTACCATTTGGTGCAGTTACTCCTGTTCTTACCACAAGCTGAGTACCGTTTTTATCTTTTGTTCCTCCGGCAAATCCACCTACAAGTGCTATGTTCCCAGCAAATAAAGCCGAGTCACCATTTACACCGAGTGCATCTCTTGCCATAATTCCAAATGATTCCTGCCCATCATGAGGTTTTTTAGCGTAGTCTATTACTTTTATATCTGCTGATAATGTAAAATTATCTTCTAAAGCGTCAAGTTCAGTATAATAGTATGTTATACCATCATGGTCGCCTGTTATTTTACCTCCGCCTGACAATGCAGCTATCTCTACTTTATCACCTTTTATTTTTACGAAATTTTTCTCTTCAGGTGTAGTTGATTGCCCGAATATTGTAGTTTTCCATTCATATTCTTTTTTCTCTCTAACAGTCACGTTTAAAGTGGCCTCTCCATTAAATGTGTTTATTTTTACAGGATAAACACCAGGTGTTGAACTTGTAAAAGCTGTAGTATCAACTTTAAAATCTGATACGGCTTCTATATCACCGTTATCATAAATTTTTGATACTACCATACCTTTGGTATCAAATTTTTCTCCTGTATAATAAGTAGTTTTAGGGTAGGTAGTTACGTCTACTTTTGAGAGCTCTTTATTTTTAACTTTTACCATTAAATCTATGTCTTTATTTTTGTGGTGAATTTTGACTTTTTTAGATCCAGTTGAAGACGAGTCCAGATTATCCACGGTAATTTCATCATTCATAAGTCTAACTTCAGCACTGTTGCTGTATTTTGCATAGACCGCTATCCCTGCAAGGTTTAATTTATCTCCTTTAAAATAAAGTGTTTTCTCAGGCATATGTTTTATTTCGAGACCTACAAGATCAGCAGCTTTTACATCTACTTCAAATTCAGACATTACATCAGGATTTTCCGTAGATTGTATATTAACTGTGTATTTACCTGATTTTTCAAATACAAAAGGATTCTCTTCTGTTACTTTTTGATTGTTGATCAGAATATTGTATCCGCTATTATCAAGCTCTACTAATTTATATCCATTGTTGTAATCTGCAAATACGATCATCCCTGCTGTATCAAATTTATCCATCTTGTAATAAGAAGTTTTTGCAGGATAATATTTTATGTTTATTTTTGATAGCGATAGAGGTTTTACCTCTAAATCCAGTTTCGCAGAGACTCCGTTATAGTTTACAGCTGTATCAAGTTTTTTAGGTTCACTGCTATCAAATCCTGTTATTATATATTTATCATCACTCAATGTTAATTTTTTACCGTCTGAAGTTAAAGCGGTGACTGTTAGACCGCTTGTATCAATATCCTGTCCGACAAGATATTCTGTTTTTTTCATGTTTGAACTATCTGCCACAAGTAATTTAACTTTAGTATTATCTGTTTTTATTTTTATATTACTGAAAGTAACACTTACATTTCTAACTACACAAGTCCCTATGTATAATTTGTCTTTTTTAAATTCTATATCATCTATAACTACCGGTTTTTCATTTCCCACAGTCAATTGATAGATATCTCCTGATTTTTTGATTTTCAATTTCAACTTTTCTCCTGCTACAGGATTATTTGTGAAATTCCCAACCTTTGTTAACTTCCCATCTTTTCTGTTAAAAGAGTAGCTTGCCTCCCCTTTTAGATCTATTGCACCAGCCGCGATATAATTGCTGGTAAAAGATTTTTCGCTTTTATTGACAAGTATCTCGTCTCTTACCATAAGTCCAAAAGATACCTGATTGTTTTTATCATACTTTCCTATTTCTGCATCAGCAGTTAATTCGAAATTTTCATCTGTAGGAATTTCCGTATAATAAAACATTAATCCATCAGTACTTCCTGATATTTTCCCTTTATTTCCCGATACACTCATTTCAACAGTTCCATCAGGTTTTGCAGAAGTTTTAAAGTTCTCTTCACTGATATTATCTTGTCCTCCTACATCTCCAAAAACTGTTGTTTTCCAAGAGTCTGCTGAAAAGATCTCGACAGTTGATAAAATCGCTACCATCAAAATTAAAATGACCCTAGTAAAAAAATTTGTACTACTTTTCACTATACTCCTCCTTAAATTAATTTATTTGTTAATTTTATAATGAGTTTATTAACTTAATTAATTTGTTTATTTGATGTCAAACTTACTGTCCAACCAATCATATGAGGCCTCTTGTTGTTCTTTGTAAAATACATGTCCGTATTCCCAAAATTTTGTTTTTAAATTATCTTTTGCTCCACTTGCTGTCCATATTTTATCCATTTTTTCAAATGCTTTTTTTGCACTTTCTACAGGGAATAAAGGATCTTTTAATCCTGCGTTAAACAGCACTGGTTTTGGTGCTGCGAGTCCAGCTACGTCAGGATAATCAAGATATTGTCCAAGAAATGGATGTAGCATTGTATATGCAGATGACCCTTTTAATTGATTATTTCCTTCAACCATAAGTCCCTGCATGGTTGCCATCCAGTTTTCCACAATAGCTGCTTTAATATCATCAGACATTGCCGCTAACTGCCATGCTCTAAATGCACCCATAGAAAATCCAACTGCAGCGACTTTATCTTTATCTACATTATCCATATTTGCCAAAAATTTAGCTGCTCTTACGTCTTCAAAGGCTATAAGTCCTGCATAGGAAGAACCCATATTATAGAAATTTGAAGCCAATGACTGTTGAGAATCTTTATTGTAACCAGGTACAGAACGATCCCCCCACCCAAGAGCATCAATGCTTAATACTACATAACCTCTTTTTGCCAGCTCATCACCTGGGTAGGTACCTGTGAAATACTTTTCACTCCATTTTTTTGACGAAGCAAGCTTTTCGTCATCTCCCCAAGTTTCCACCATTTTTTCCTTACCGATATCAAATTTTGCTCCGTGATCATGAAGCATTAATGCTGCAGGAAACGGTCCTTCACCTTTCGGTACCAACAATAAAGCCATTACTCTGCTATCTTTAGTAATATTAAATACAACTTTTTTAGCTGTATACGTCCCTCTGTCAATTTCATCAATTACTTCAGGATCAAAGGCTGTATTGTCATAAAATGGAAGAATAAACTCCTTTGCTTTTCTAAGCCCTTCGCCTTTCCACCTGTCAAAATCCTTTACATTGTCATTCCATTCCATTGTAAACTGCATCCTATCTCTCATTTTTTCATAGAACACAGGCAATGATCTGTCAGAAGCTGTAATTCCCTGCTTTTGATAATCCGCACAATATAATGCCGATGATGCTAATAATAATCCTGCTAGTAATAATTTTTTCAACTTAAAGCCTCCTTCAAAATTTTTGTAAAAGTACAAAAATATAT
>QKCP01000003.1 GCA_003246855.1 Ilyobacter polytropus | reverse complement strand
ATGCGGTGTTGAACAAATAGCAATAGAAGAATTCCCTGGTACTATGGTTTGGAGTGCATCTACACTTAAGAAACTTCGTGATGCTGTTGATCCAATGATCGGTATCAATTTAGATCCTTCGCACATGCTGGCTGTTGGAGCAGATCCTATTGCAGCAGCGCGTGCATTAAAAGGTTGCATTTATCATGTACATGGTAAAGATGTAAGAATAGAGCGTGGACTTGCAGATGTTGATGGTCTTCTTGAAACACGTCCAGTTGAAGAAGCAGCAGAGCGTACTTGGAACTATGTAGCAGTTGGATGCGGAAAAGACCTACAATGGTGGAAAGAGTTCTTCTCAGTACTTAGCATGTTAGGGTACGATGGTGATGTATCACTAGAGATGGAAGATCTTACAATGTCAGTAGAAGCTGGAGTAGAAACTTCAGTAGACGCACTAAAACAAACAATAAGCAAATAAACAATTAGTGTATAATGCCTTAATATATATTGGTTTATACAAAGAGTATGTTGCTGTGTTAAACTTTAAGCATGTATTAGAACAGTTACTGCCACTAACTTCACTCTAATAATATAAATATTTGAATGTTAATTTCAATATTATAATTTTAAGCATTTGGTTGCCATACACAGCATAGGCGGAGGATTAATAGTCCTCTGCCTATTTTTTTGTTTTAAAAAATATTAGTTTGTATGGATTGGATGGAGTTTTTTAATTTTTAAATTAAAGTACATTAAATAGAGTCAAAAGTATATCTGTTTTTCTAAGATTGTCGAATTGAATGCAATAATGTATCTAGCCCCAGAATACTTCAAGAGGCATTTTCCGATTCAGATATTTTCTTGAACTATGATTTGTCACATAGACCGCATTATTTAATTCCTTTCTTATCGGGTTGTTAAAATCCGTATCTTTTGAGGAATATCTACTCGGGAGACCGTTTGTGTTTTCAATATTCCTCTCTCTCGAGAATAATAAGTATTAGCAAAATAAGTATCATATTACAATTCCTTCTCCAGTTTCTAAAAAACTGAAAACTCTTTATTGTTGTCTGGGGTAAATAATATTACATTTAATTTCTTTTCCGATGCTGGATTGTACCTAGCTAATTTTCTATAAATTTCACATATAGACAAGCGTTCTAACGCGCTTTCTCTTCCGGAAGTGGTAAAATGTTTATGATTCATAGATGTACTTTGTTTAATGTTTGGTCGCGCATACATTATACCAAGGAATTATCTATGGATCTTTTTTGCTTCTTGCAATTAATTGTACAATTCAAGTTTTATAAAAAAATAAACAGTTTACGAACAGAAAATAAACAGTGCAACGATAAGAAACTCTATAATTTCTCAGTTAGAGATTAAACTCTACACATTCAACAGTTAAAATTTAAACATTTTTCAAAAAATAACTTGACTTAAGAAGGTGAGTGGGGTAATATCAATGTCAGAAAGCAACTTTACGAGCACGTGTCCGTAACAAACGCAAAAATCTTTGTTTTAACAGGGATTGAAGCAGTTTTTGACAAGATATGAGCACTGATCGAACGCAAAACAGTTAATTTCTAAACATTTTGTCCAAAAAAACTTGACGAAAGAAAAAAGTTGGGGTATAATTAATCATATAAGATAAATTTACGAGCACGTGTCTCTAGTGAGGGGGTGGAACTATTGTCAGAGATTACATTAAAGCAGATAGCAGAAATGGCAGGAGTGCATCGCTCTACAGTGGACAAGGTGCTGCATAAAAGAGAGGGTGTAAGTAAACAGGTAAGACGGAAAGTCCAGAAGATAATAGATGAAGTTGGATACACGCCTAATATAATAGGTAAAGCGCTTGCACTTCAAAACAAACATCTAATTATAGCGATAGTGTTGTTTAGGTTTGATGCTTTGGATGAAATAAAATCTGGTGTGGAAGAAGCTTATAAAGAATATAAGAATTTTGGTTTAGAAATTGAATACTATATAACTAATGATTTTGAAGAAGAAGAACAATTATCTACAATTAAGCTTTTAAGAAAGAAAAACATATCGGGTATGATAATTAGCCCGTTAAATAGTAAAAATATAAGAAATGCGATTGACGATATGATAGGAAGTGGAATCCCAGTAGTGACGGTTAACTCAGATATGTCGGAAAGCAAGAGGATGTGCTTTGTTGGTCAAGATATGATTATGGCTGGCAGAGTTGCAGGAGAACTTATGGGAGAGATTTTAAACGGAAAAGGTAAGGTAGCTATAATCACAGGATCATATGATTTGTTGTCCTTAAATGAGAGACAGAACTCTTTTGAAGCTGTAATCTGCAATAAATATCCAGGAATAGAAATAGTCGAAACAATAGAAATACATGAGCAAAAAATAATCACACTTCAAAAAATACTATCAATGATAAAAACAGTTAATGATCTAAAAGGAATATACATTACATGCGGAAATGTTAATGAAATAGCAAAAGCAGTGAAAATGATGAATAAAGAGCATGACATAAAAATAATCAGTTACGATCTCTATCCTAAAATAGTTGAATTTGTTAAACAGGGTGTGATCAATTTTACGATAGGGCAGGACTTGGTTGCCCAGGGATATAAAAGCATTAAAGTGTTGTTCGAGTATTTGTTCTTTGAGAAAAATCCGGAGGCTATGCATATAAAAACCTCTATCGACATCAGGTTAAAAGAAAATATAGAGTTAAATTCTTACATCTAAAATTTTTTTTAAAACTTACGAGCACGAGCTCACTGAGTTAGTGTTATAAAGTTTACTTTTAGATAGTAATTATCAAAATAGTAAAAAAATTTTTTAAAATAAATAAAATTTAAAAGGAAGTTTTAAATAATTGTAGTAATTAATGTTGTAATATAATTAGTAAGGAGGTCTTATACATTAAAAGTAAGCATTCATAAAAGGGAGGTCTTGTTAATTAGAAAGCAATTATATTCAGAAGGAGGGTTTGAAAAAGCCTATGAGTACAAATGAGTATGTATTGGAAATGAAAGATGTAACCAAAGAATTTCCTGGCGTTTTAGCCTTGGACAGAATGAACTTGAAAGTTAGGAAAGGGACAGTGCATGTAATATGTGGTGAAAATGGTGCTGGTAAATCCACGTTAATGAAAATCTTAAGTGGAGAATACCAACGTGATGGCGGAGAGATCTACTACAAAGGGGAAAAACTGGATAGTCAAGATACTAAATCAGCATTAAATTCAGGTATAGCTATGATACATCAAGAATTAAGCCCTGTTTTAGACTTGAGCATTGCTGAAAACATTTACCTAGACAGGGAACCAACTTATGGAGATAAAACGTCTTCGAAATTAATGAAACCAATTTTAAAAGAATTTGTAGACTTTAAAAAACTTTATGAGCAAACACAAGTATTATTAGACAAGTTAGGGTTGAATTATGATCCGCATATGAAAATGAGGGAACTTAGTGTTGCTGGTATGCAGCTGATAGAAATAGCTAAAGCGACATCGCGTGATGCGTCGATAGTTATAATGGATGAGCCTACATCTGCTATCACTGACAAAGAAGTAGATATGCTGTTTCAACAAATAGCAGATCTAAAAGCGCAAGGTGTAGCTATGATCTATATCACTCATAAAATGGATGAAATAGAGAAAATTGCCGATGACGTTACTATAATACGTGACGGACAATTTATAGATTCTGGACCTGCAAGCGAGTACACTGAGGATAAAATAGTTTCGCTTATGGTTGGAAGAACAATTTCAAATGTATTCCCTAAGGAAGAAGCTGAAATAGGAGAACCTGTATTGGAAGTAAAAAATCTTACAAGAGAAGGGGTTTTCGAAAATATAAGCTTTACCGTTAGAAAAGGGGAAATACTTGGATTATCTGGACTTGTTGGAGCTGGAAGAACAGAGGTTGTAAGGTCAATCTTTGGACTAGACCCGATAGATTCTGGGGAAGTCTTCCTAGAGGGAGAAGCTTTAAAAGTAAAAAAACCTCTTGATGCTATTCAAAAAGGTATTGCTATGCTGTCGGAAGACAGAAAGACAGACGGGTGCGTATTGTGTAGATCTGTTCTTGAAAATATTTCGATGACAAACATAAAGAAATTTGCACCGGGCTTATTTATAGATCTTAAAAAAGAAGCAGAGGCAGCACAAAAGATGATAGAAATGCTTAGAGTGAAAACGCCTCATATGTATACAACAATAGGTAACTTAAGTGGTGGTAACCAACAAAAGGTAATACTAGCAAAATGGCTGTTAGGTGACCTTAAAGTAATCATACTAGATGAACCGACTAGAGGTATAGATGTCGGAGCAAAATCTGAAATACACAAACTGATGTCTAAATATGCTCAAGAAGGTCTGGCTGTAATAATGATATCTTCTGAACTGCCAGAAGTTATGGGTATGAGTGACAGAATTATAGTAATGCAAGAAGGAAAAATGATGGGAGAACTATCAAGAGAAGAAGCAACTCAAGAAAAAATAATGACTTTAGCTACAGGAGGTAAGTTATGTTAAATAATGCTAATCCAGATGTTAATGTGGAAACTAAACCAGGAGTAATGTCGAAGATAAAGGATATGGGTTTTGCTGGGGTATATAAAAAATACGGAACAATATTAATATTTATAACAATAGTAATTTTGGCGTCATTAGCAAGTCCGTTTTTCTTAAACGCAGCAAACTTAACTAACGTTTTAAGACAGTTAGTAGTTGTAAGCTTACTTGCTTTTGGTGTAACGTTTATAATCATCTTAGGGCACATTGACGTTTCTTTGGGATCTGTGGTGGCACTTACCGGTACAATCGCGGCCAGTGTAATGCAGAAAACACAGAATATATTCTTAGCTGTTTTGGCTGGGATTGCAATAGGAATCATAATTGGTATTATAAACGGATATGTAATTACTAAATTCAATATACCAGCATTTATAATGACGTTGGCGATGACTACAGTAGCTAGGGGTGCGGTACTTCTTTATACAGGTGGTAGCCCTGTAACTGGTCTTGGAAACTTCAAGGTAATAGGACAAGGTTCTATAGGACCAATCCCAATATCAGTAATTATAATGTTGTTTTTTATGGGTGTTTCTTGGTTGCTTTTAAACAGGACTAAGTTCGGAAGACAAGTTTATGCGGTTGGAGGAAACGTAAAAGCGGCGCTTGCTTCTGGTATAGATACTAATAAAACAGTAAAATTAGCATTTATCTTCAACGGAATCACTTGTGCTGTGGCAGGAATAGTACTTATGTCACGTATCAACTCAGGGCAGCCGGCAGCCGGACTAGCATACGAGTTTGATGCCATCACAGCTGTTGTTGTTGGTGGAACAAGTCTTATGGGTGGAACAGGAACTGTAACTGGAACACTAATAGGTGCAATGATAATCGGGGTTATAAACAACCTTCTAAACCTAATGAACGTAAACTCATACTGGCAACAAGTTGTTAAAGGACTTATAATCGCTGCAGCAGTAATAATGGACGTTAAAACAAAAACTGCTAAAGTTAAGAAAAAAGCATCATAATTAATAGTCAATTTAATAGTTAATAACGAGGGCATAACTAAAATAAAGGAGGATATATAATGAAAAAGATATTCTGGATATTAGTAGTTGCGGTAATGGGGATGATGGCTTTAACTGGATGCGGTAAAAAAGAAGAAGCTAAATTTAGAGTTGGGTACGCAAATATGGCTGACACTGACGTTTTCGTTAAAGCAAGAAAAGATGCTTTTATAGCAGCATCAAAAGACGACCCTAACCTAGAGGTTATATTTACAGACGCTAACTTAGACATGCAAAAACAGTTAGACCAAATTGACAACTTTATAGCTCAACAAGTAGACGCTATAATCGTAGTACCAGTTGATTACGAAGGGATAGTTCCTGGAGTAGAAAAAGCAAATGCAGCAGGAATACCTGTAATAGCTTTAGGAATCGAATCAGCTTCTGGAGATTTTACTTTCGTGGGATCAACAAATATTGATGCAGGAAGAATGCAAGGAGAATACATGGCAGCAAACCTTCCTCAAAATGCAAAAGTACTTTACCTAGAAGGAACTCCTGGACTTTACCACTCAAAAGAAAGATTTGAAGGATTTAAAGAAGCTTGTCTAGACAAAAGACCTGATATAGAACTTCTTTCTAAACTAACTGGGGAATATGACAGAGAAAAAGGAATGAAAGTAGCAGAAGACTGGATCCAAAAATTCCCTAAATTTGACGCAATCGTTGCTGCGAACGACCAAATGGCTCTTGGTGCAGTACAAGCTTTAAGAACTGCAAACAGACTTGAAGGGGTTTTAGTGTCTGGTGTTGACGGTGTACCTGAGGCTTTAAAAAATATCAAAGATGGTAACATGGCTCAAACAATATTCCAAAATGCTGTTGGTCAAGGATCTGAAACATACAACGCTGTTAAACAAATAATGGATGGAAACAAATCACCTGAAAATATCATAGTTCCGTTTGAATCTATAACAGCAGAAAACGTAGACCAATATATGTAAGAATTTATAAAAATTAAAATATTCTAACAACAGAAAATTATAGCAGTTTATAGATAGTTTGTGGACTTACTTCTAAAGAGTATTCTAAGTATTCTAACTCCTCCTTGGAATACTCTTAGGAGGAGTTTGACAAACTATTAACTTATTTAAAGAGAATTATTTATAGTTGCAGTTTAAAAAATAAATTAAAAAAAGGGAGATAGATGGCATGGAATTGAGAATCGGCGTAATTGGAACAGGTGGAATCGGAAGAACTCACATTGAAAGAATAAACACTAAATTACAAGGCGGACGTGTAATAGCTGCAGCTGATGATAACGCTGCATTCGGTATGTCTGTTGCAGAGCAATACGGATTAAAAGGGTATGAGAATCCTGCAGATCTAATAAAATCAGATGAAATTGATGCTATTGTAATAGCAACTGGTGATGCTACACATGAAAAACACGTATTAGCTGGTATAGAAGCTGGAAAATATGTTTTCGTAGAAAAACCATTAGCTCCAGAAAAAGAAGCATGTAAAAGAATAGTTGACGCAGAAAT
>QKCP01000037.1 GCA_003246855.1 Ilyobacter polytropus | reverse complement strand
TTAGAGATGAGGAGCTTTAACTCCTCTGATATAGCGAAGGGTGTAGATACTATAAAGGAGATAATAAGGGGTCTTTCAAAAGAAGAAAACATCGAGATAAAGTTTAAGGAAATACTCAGAAAAAATGAGATGGGCATAGAAGAAAGTCTACTAGAAGAGATATTTATAGAAACACAACAGGAGTTGGGCATAAAGACCTATAGCGTCATATCAAACAGCGAGGTTTCAGTCGGGATGGAATTTGGCATAGATACATTAACCGTTGGTCTCGCAAACGGAAAAAATAAGTACAGAAGGAATGAGCAGGTCGAGATAGTCAGCTTCTATAAAGGGATAGAAAATCTATATAAATCCATTATGAAGCTAGATAAAAAGAATAGAGGAGATCTAAGTAATGAATAATAACCTTTTAATGAGTATTATGTTGTTTTTTTCAATAGTCCACTTACCTCTTTTTCTACTTATTGTTTTATACAAAATTAAAATTTTTAGAGGAAGAAGCTTTGCAAAAAAACTAACTTTTGATCTAATTTTACTGGGTATGATATACTTTTTTAACTATAGTTTAGTACCGTTATATTTGGGTGTATATTTATCAGCAGAACTTATGTACTACCTATTTTCTAGATACACAAATTTTGAAGTATTAGATCGTATATTGCTTTCAAGTGCGATAGGGACGCTTTTTATATATGGTTTTTATTATATTAACTCAGCAGATCTTTATCAAAGTTTATCCGCAGCTTGGAACAGCTCACAGGAGCAAACAAAAAGCTTTTATCAGACGGCTTTAAAAATGAATGCTGAACAGGGTATGGAATTTATGTCAGCCATGACAGCGACATTTAATGAGGCACTTTTATACTTAAAGGAAAAGTTCCTATTTATAAGTTTCATAACCTTATTTGTGATAAACTATTTGATCAACTACATGTACAGAAAGCACAGTAGCAAATGGGAAGTATCGTACCTTGGTCTTTTGGTTTATATAATTCCTGTATTGGTAATGAAAATTACTGGAAATAGAAGTTTTTTACTAGAAAACTTAACACTGATAGGCCAATTTATATATATAATTTATGGTATCAAGGCAATTTATAAGGTGATCAGCAAAAAAGTCAATGCAAAAATATACACCAGGCTACTGTCAGTAGCTGCAGCAATTATTTTTCCAAAAATACTATTCTTAATAGGTGCATTTAAGAGCTTTAACATAAAGATAAAAATAGTTAGGAAATAGGAGGATAGAATTATGGCTAAAATTAAAGTAATACTTACGGAAACAGTAGCTGGACAAGGTAAAAAGGGAGAAGTTATAAGTGTATCAGAAGGATATGCTAAAAACTTTTTGTTAAAAAATAAAAAAGCAGTTTTGGCAACAGACGAGGAACTTAAAAAATTGGAAAATAAAAAGAAAAAGGCTGAAAAAGAAGCCGAAGAGGAAAAGGCCAAAGCTCAAGAATTGAAAAAGGTACTTGAATCTAAAGTTGTAAAAATGACTGTAAAAGCCGGAGCTAATGGTAAGATATTTGGTTCAGTCACTTCTAAAGAGATTGCTGCAGCAATAGAAAAAGAATTTGATATAGAAATCGATAAAAAGAAAATAGATGCGAATATAAAAACACTAGGGGAGCACACGGCAGTTTTAAAGCTGCATAAAGATGTAAAGGCCGAGGTAAAAATAATAACTGAAGCATAAAAAGGTAACTATATGTTACCTTTTTATATGCTATAAAGGAGATAGTAATGTTAGACATGGAAAAGGTAAAGAAAATTCCGAGTAGTGTGGAAGCTGAAAAATCAGTTTTGGGGGGCATACTGCTTAAACCGGATGTCTTAACTGATATAATCGAAGTTCTGAGAATAGATGACTTCTTCAAAATGGCTCATAGGAACATATATGAAGTTATGTTGGACTCGTATAACACAGGTGAAGTAATAGACCCGATAATCTTGATAGACAAGTTAAAGAAAAAAGATAAATTTGAAGAGAGTGGCGGGGAAGAGATAATCTATGAAATAATGGAAGAGGTCCCTACTGCTGCTAATATAATGAATTATGCACGAATAATTAAGGAAAAGTCTATACTCAGAAAGCTTGTTGACATAGGAACAAACATAGTTGAGATGGCATACGAGGGGTATGAGGATGTGGATACCATACTAGACAAGTCAGAGGGGCTGATATTTAAAATATCAGAATCTAAGGAAACAAAAGACGTGATTCCGCTTAGCGAACTGGTAGTGCAGGAGTTTGACAGGCTGGAGTCCGTATTCCAAAATAAAGGATCTACCACTGGTATATCTTCTGGCTTTAAACATTTTGACGAGATGACTTCCGGATTTCACCCATCAGACCTTGTTATATTAGCTGCTAGGCCGAGTATGGGAAAGACCGCCTTTGCACTGAACCTTGCCCTTACTGCAGCTGTAAAGGAGAGGAAAGGGGTACTAGTATTTAGTCTGGAGATGTCTAGCTCACAAATATTCCAGAGGCTGCTTTCGGTGGAGTCTAAGATACCACTTCAAAAAATAAGAAACGGATTTATAGACGATTCTGAATGGGGGCAGCTGGGGCTTGCCAGTGGAAGGCTTGCCAACTCAAACATCCAGATAGCTGATACCCCCAATATCTCTGTTCTGGAGATAAGGGCCATGGCTAGAAGGGCAAAGGCAGCAGGGAAACTAGATATGATACTTATAGACTATTTACAGCTTATAAAGGGAAGCGGAAGGAACGAGAGTAGGCAGCAGGAGATATCTGATATATCCAGGTCACTTAAGGGAATAGCTAGGGAGTTAAACGTGCCTGTAGTAGCCTTATCACAGTTATCGCGTGCACCTGAACAGAGGGCAGATAGAAGGCCTATGCTTTCTGATTTGAGGGATTCCGGAGCGATAGAGCAAGATGCGGATATGGTTGTATTCTTGTATAGAGATGAGTATTACAATGAAGACAGCGAATATAAGGGAATAGCAGAGGTAATAATAGGAAAGCAGAGAAACGGTCCAGTTGGAACAGTTAGCTTGGCGTTCTTTAATGAAATAACAAGATTTGCAGACTATACCAACAAGGTATATTAGCGTGCATTTATAGAATAAATTTGAGGTAAGAAAAGAGGAGTGAGATGAAGAGAGTAGAACTATTAGCACCAGCAGGTAATATGGAAAAAATGAAGATGGCACTTCATTACGGTGCTGATGCAGTTTACCTTGGTGGGAAGCAATTCAATATGAGGTCGTTTTCAGGAAACTTTTCGGAAGATGAGTTGAAAGAAGCTGCAGATTATGCCCATGGGCTTGGGAAAAAGGTATATGTTACCCTAAATATAATACCTCACAATGAGGAGCTTGAAGGGATAATACCGTATGTTAAGTACCTAGAAGAAATAGGGATAGATGGTGTAATCGTAGCAGACATGGGAGTATTCCAGTTAGTAAAAGAAAACACTAGCTTGAACATAAGCATAAGCACCCAGGCAAGCAATACAAACTGGAGATCCGTTAAAATGTGGAAGGATTTAGGGGCTAAGAGGGTGGTTCTAGCCAGAGAAGTATCACTTGAGAACATAAGGGAGATAAGGGAAAAGGTGCCCGACATAGAGATAGAGATGTTTGTGCACGGAGCAATGTGCATATCCATATCCGGGAGATGCCTTCTGAGCAACTACATGACCGGAAGGGATGCCAACAGAGGGTCTTGCGCCCAGTCATGTAGATGGGAATATACCCTCATGGAAGAGAAAAGGCCGGGGGAACATTTTCCTGTATATGAGGACGAGAGGGGAACATATATATTTAACTCCAAGGATATGTGCACAATAGAATTCATAGACAAGATACTGGAGATAGGTGTGGACAGCCTCAAGATAGAGGGAAGAATGAAGGGTATCTACTACGTGGCAAACGTTGTTAAGACTTATAAGGAAGCCATAGACAAATACTACAATGGAGAGTATGAGTATGACCCTAAGTGGCTAGAGGAGCTAGAGACCGTTAGTCATAGGAGGTATACCCCAGGATTTTATTTCGGGACTCCGGATGAAAGTGCACAAAACTACAGGGACAGGAATTCCTACAGCCAAAGTCATCAATTAGTGGCCAAGGTGGTGGAAAAAACCGGTGAAGATGAGTACTTATTAGCCATAAGGAACAGGGTTGAGGAAGGTGAAAATCTGGAAGTTGTCAAGCCTTTTGGAAAGCCTGAAGAACTTGTACTTCCAAAGATGCTGCTTGTAAGTAAAAAAGGGGAGGCCGAGGAGGTCGATGTAGCTCATCCGAACTCCTTTGTGAAGATAAAAACGGAATTAAAGCTAGAAGAGATGGATATGATAAGGAGAAGGTTAGAGGGGGAGTAGAAGAGGGGTAATCCCCTCTTTTTTATACGCTTTTGTAATAGTTTTTGAGATGTATACAATTAATAAAGGTCATAAAAATTTTTTATATATGATATAATGTGGCCAGAAATAAAAATTAGGAGGAAGCAGATGGGAAACATTGTAAGCATGATATCTATGACCATGGGAGCGGCATGGGCGAGCGGAATAAATCTATATGCAACCATCCTTATGCTGGGTATAGGCGGTATGACAGGCAATATAGACCTGCCAGCTGGACTGGATGTTTTGGAGAATCCAATGGTTTTATTTGTGGCAGGGGTCATGTATATAATTGAGTTTTTTGCAGACAAGGTTCCTGGGGTAGACAGCGCCTGGGATACTGTGCATACCTTTATCAGGATACCGGCTGGGGCCCTCCTGGCATACAGTGCCGTCGGGGATGTAAGCCCATCTATGGGCATAGCTGCCGGTATTGTCTGCGGAGGTGTCACTGCTACAACACATACTGCCAAAGCAGGGACAAGAGCGGTTATAAACACATCACCGGAACCGTTTACCAATATATTTGCCTCTATAGGGGAAGATGTCTTGGTTGTGGCAGGACTTTGGACAGCTTTGAACCACCCGTGGATTTTCTTATTGTTGCTAACTTTGTTTATGGCCCTTATGGTATGGCTTTTGCCTAGAATTTGGAAAAGTGTAAAAAAGATATTTTCTTTTATATTTGGCAAAAAAAGAGATGGTGTCTCCCATAATAAATTTGGACCTACAGTGACTAAAAGGACTTCAGAAGAGGAAAAACTAGAAAAATTAAAAAATCTTTTTGAAAAAGACCTCATATCTAAAGAAGAATATGAGGCTAGTAAAAAGGAAATACTTGAAAATATGTAAATAGTATAAGAATGAACAGCCCGAAGATTCGGGCTGTTTTATTATATAAAGTTTTTATTCATAAGGGGGTAGGGATGGATAATAGAGTAAAGGTTTTTCTTTCAGCGGTAATTGTCATAATGGTAATGTCGGTGTCGTTTCATTCGGTTGAGGAGATACACTACTTTAAGACATTTTATCCGGACGAATTTACTGTGCAAGAGACATTTTATGCTGCTTTGGTGGAGTTGATAAAGGTTTTTTTGGTAGTTTTCCCCATGATGCTGATATATAAAATAATATTGGAGCTCTATAAGGATTAAAAAAATCCTATTTAGTAGCTTCAAGTCTAAAAAAAATTTATATAAGAATAATTAAATATTTTTTATTATTTTTTTCTTGAATTAAATATAAAAACTGATTAAAATAATGGTACTGAAAATTTAAAATAGAAGGCAAAAGGAGAGTTTTATGAAACCGACAAATAAACCAGCAAACAGCTGTTTTTCTTCAGGGCCGTGTACTAAATTTAAGGGGTTTACCGTTGACATGCTAGCCGACGCACCTCTTGGACGTTCACACAGGAGCAAAATAGGGAAAAGCAAACTTGAACAAGCTATAATAAAAACAAAAGAGATACTAAACATACCTGAGAATTACAGAGTTGGAATAGTTCCTGCTTCCGATACAGGTGCATTTGAAATGGCAATGTGGAATGTACTTGGTGCGAGGGGTGTAGACGTGGTAGCGTTTGAATCTTTCGGTAAAGAGTGGGAAAATGACATAATAAACGAGCTGAAGATAGATGATCTTAGAATTTTTGATGCCGAATATGGAGAGCTACCAGATCTCTCTAAGTTAGACTTTGAAAGGGACATCGTATTTACTTGGAATGGAACTACAAGCGGGGTAAAGGTCCCTAATGGAGATTGGATAGAAGACGACAGAAAAGGAATTGTACTTTGTGACGCAACATCTGCTGTTTTTGCGATGGAGATGCCTTGGGAAAAACTTGATATAATTACATTCTCATGGCAAAAAGTTCTTGGTGGAGAGGGTGCCCATGGTATGTTGATACTCTCTCCTAAAGCAGTTGAAAGGCTAGAGACTTATAATTCAGGAAGACCCCTTCCTAAAATATTTAGGCTGACAAAGGGCAACAAGCTTATAGAAGGAATATTCGAAGGGTCTACAATAAATACCCCATCTATGCTTTGCAACGAGGACTACCTTGTGGCTTTAGATTGGGCGGAGTCTATCGGCGGTCTAAAGGGCCTTATCAAAAAAAGCGAGGATAACCTAAATGCTATAGAAAAATTTGTAGAAAAGCATGACTGGATACACTTTTTGGCAAAAGATAAGTCCATACGTTCAAACACTGGTGTTTGTTTGACATTAGACCTTGAACCTGAAAAGGTGAATCAATTGGTAAAACTTCTTGAAGAAGAGAAAGTTGCCTACGACATAGCGTCTTACCGTGATGCTCCAAAGGGGCTTAGGATATGGTGCGGTGCAACTGTGGAGAAAAGCGATGTAGAAGCTCTCTTAGAGTGGGTAGAGTGGGCTTATAACGAGGTAAAGTAGGATATAATCCCAGGTTTAAAAAGTTTAGAGATACAGTAATTGAAAATTTTATATAATTTCGAAAAGGAGGGGTGCCTCCTTTTTGTTTTCCACTTTAATTGCAATTTGATTTTTAGTGTGTTAAACTCATATTGTAAGAAGAGTGGGGGGGTAAGGGATGGAAATCATAGTTAGTCACCTATATGCCGATCTAGATGCCTTGTCATCCATGGTTTTGGCAAAAAAACTTCATCCAGAAGCCATTTTGGTTTTCCCTGGAAATATAAGCCAAAATGTGAAGCAGTTTGTAAATCTCTACCAGGATTTTCTGAACGTATACAAGGCTAGCGAAATTGATGAAGAAAATGTAGAAAAAATCATAATGGTGGACAACTCCAAAAAGAGTAGGATAGGCAAATTCGCCAAGTGCCTAGAAAGAGGCGTGAAAGCTGTAGTTTACGATCACCATCAAGAGACTGAGGATGACGTGCAGGGGGAGTTTGTCTATAGGAAGTATTACGGTTCTAACACAAGCCATCTCTTGGAGATACTTTTGGGAAAAAAACCAGATCTGAAACTCGAGAAGTACGAGGCATCTTTGGCATTAATGGGTATCTATGAAGACACCGGAAACTTGACATACACTTATACTAAGCCAATAGACCTTGAAATGGCGGCTTTTCTTTTAAAACAAGGCGCCGACCTCGAGATGGTACACGAATACACTACGAAAAACTTAAATCCTATGCTGGTGGATCTTTTTTTAAAATTTGTAGAAAACGGCGAAATACTGGAATTTTCTGTTGAGAGAATATTTATTACAAAATATGAGACCGATAGATTCATAAATGGGATAGACGAAATAATAAATAAGATTAAGGACTTGCAAAACTGCAGTGCTTGCTTTATAATATGCGGTGATTATGAAAGGGCCAACATAATAGCAAGAAGCTCTAGCATAGGTGTTAGGCTGAATGAGATACTTTTAAAATTTGGAGATGTAAGCCATTACAATGCGGCTTCTGTTGTGGTTCGAAATATGCATATAGACGATATATATAAAGAGCTCAAGATAAATATACTAGAAAACATAAAGAGGGGAAAGATAGCACAAGATATAATGCAGACCCCTGTGAAAAGCATAGATAAGGATACTAAAATAAAAGATGCCTATAAGGTGATGTATAAATTTTCTTACAGCGGGCTGCCTGTTGTGGAAGAGGGAAAGGTTTTGGGTATAATAACTAGGCGTGATGTTGACAAAGCTCTAAACCACGGGTTTTCAAATGCCCCAGTGAGGGTATACATGTCTACAACCGTTATAAGCGCCGAGAAAGATACCCCGATAGAAACTCTTAAAAGGCTCATTGTAGAAAATGGCGTGGGAAGGATACCGATAATAGAAGCTGGGAAGCTTACAGGGATAGTCACCAGGACAGAGATATTGAGGAACCTCTATGAACAGAGGAAAAAGGTTGATAGACACGACATGGTCTTGATGGAGAAGATCAAGCTCAAGATAATGGAGAGAGTGCCGAAAAGAATCTTTACACTTTTAAAAAGTATTGAAGAGATTTCCAAATCAAGGGAAGAAAAAGCTTATTTGGTAGGTGGAATAGTTCGTGACCTGATACTCGGCATAGAGAATATGGATGTAGACATAGTCATAGAGGGAGACGGCACAGAATTTGCAAGAGAGCTAGAAAAAAAAATGGAAATAAAAAAAATAATAATCCACGACAAATTTAAAACTGCAGTTCTAGTGTTTAAAGATGACTTTAAAATAGATATAGCAAGCGCAAGAAAAGAGTACTATGAATACCCAACATCACTACCAAGTGTAGAGTTTGGCAGTATAAGTGAAGACCTATATAGGCGGGATTTCACCATAAACGCCATGGCTGTAGAAATAGACTACGAGAATTTCGGAAAGCTAATAGACTATTTCAGAGGGTATAGAGATCTCATGGATGGTAAAATAAGAATTTTGCACAACTTGAGTTTTGTAGAAGACCCTACGAGAATAATAAGGGCCTTTAGATTTGTCAGCAGATACAACTTTGCTCTGGAAGAAGATACTAAAAGGATGCTTTTAAATGCGATAGAAGACGGGTTTCTTTATAAGATATCGTGGCCTAGGGTAAAAAATGAACTGGAAATTATACTAAGTGATAAAAATCCTGTAGAGGCCCTGAAACTGTTATTTGAATACGGAATTATTGAGACGATACACCCAAATATAAAATATGATGAAACTGTTTTGAACCACCTTAAGGAAATCAGCGGATACAGTGCGGCTTTGAATAAACTAAATATTAAAAAATGGTTAATATATTTTCTTATACTTTTTGAAAATTTAGATAGCGAGGAACTGGAGCTTGTCTTTAACAAGTTTAACTTTTCCCAGAGGTTTAAGGACAAATATATGTATGGTAAGCGTTTGAGGGGAGAAATTCTAGAAAAACTGGATAAAGCCGAAAAAGATTCTGAAATATATGGTGTTTTAAAGGATTTGAATCCGGATATTTTGATCACGCTTCTGGTATATGCCGGAAGCCAAGAATTAAAAAATAAAATTAATAGATTTATAATGGAAATTTTAGATAAGACACCTATAATAGATGGTAAATATCTTGTGGGAAAAGGATATAAACCTGGACCGGAATTCAGGAAAATTCTAGATGAATTTTATGCTATACAGCTTGACAATAACCTGCATACAAAAGATGAAATATTAAAATATAAAAATTTAGGGGGTTTAGATGACGGAAGTTTATAAGGTAAAGAGGGCTCAAAATTTTAACATAGAGGTAGACATACCAGGCTCTAAGTCTGTTACCAATAGGGCTCTTATACTAGCTGCCCTAGCAGAAGGGGAAGTCGTATTAAAAAACGTCCTTTTCAGCGACGATACGGAGTACATGGTGGCTGCACTTCAAAAGCTTGGGAATGAGGTTGAAGTTGACAGGTCAAGTAAGGTGATAAAAGTGAAAGGGAATCAAGATAGGGACTTTGGTACCCAGGAACTTTTTGTAGGGAATGCAGGAACAGCGATGAGATTTTTGGCGAGCTATGTTTCTTTAGGGAAGGGGGATGTAACCCTTACAGGAATAGAAAGGATGAAGAACAGACCTATAAAAGATCTGGTTGAGGTTCTCAGAACTTTGGGTGTAGAAATAGAGTATCTTGAAAAAGATGGTTATCCACCTATACTTATAAAGGCAAATGGCATGCGGGGCGGGAAAGTCATTATAGATGCGAGCAAAAGTAGCCAATACTTGAGTTCAGTGCTGCTATCAGCACCTTATGCTCAAAACGAAATTGAAATAAGCATTGAAAAAGGGCTTGTTTCAGTTCCATACGTTAAAATAACTGAAACAATGATGAATGATTTTGGCGTAGAGATAGAAAATATCGAAAATAAAGTATTTAGAATAAAAGAGGGCAAATATAAAAGGCCCGAATACATTGTTGAAGGAGACTGCTCGTCGGCTTCTTACTTTTTCGCCGCAGCGGCCATAGGAAAAGGGCAGGTTAGGCTAAACAATGTAAAATTAGACTGCATGCAGGGAGACATAGAACTGGTAAAAATCCTTGAAAAAATGGGTCTGGATATAATTGAAGCTGCAGAAAACCACATAACTGTCAAATGCGACAAAGAACTTACTGGCATAACAGTTGACATGCACCATATATCTGATGTGGCGCAAACACTTTCTGTTGTGGCGCTATTTGCAAAGGGTAAAACAGAGATAAAGAATGTATATAATATGAGAATAAAGGAAACCGACAGGATAAGCGCCGTTTGCAATGAAATCAAAAAAATAGGCGGAGAAGTAGAAGAGTATGAAGATGGGCTGACAATAATTCCTAAGAATTTAGAGGATTACAATACGGATGTGGACATAGATACCTACGATGACCACAGGATGGCCATGAGTTTTACACTTGCTGGGCTAAGGATAGAAGGTATAAATATTTTAGATCCTGGTTGCGTATCGAAAACATTCCCGAACTTCTTTGATGAGTTCGAAAAAATATACAAGTAGTTTAAGGGGGAAAGGTGAAGAAGAGAATAGCTTTAGTTCTCTTCTCTTTTCTTTTATTTTTTGGAAAGAGTTTTGGTGAGGAGAGAACTTGGAAGAAACAGGTAAAGGGTATTGAGAGTATAGAAAAAGAGATAGAGGAGCTACAGTTAAGGCTGAATAGCTTAGAAGATTTGAAAAAGAAAAAACTGGAATCAATGCAGGTAGGAAGACCTACAATAGGGCTGGCACTTAGCGGTGGAGGCGCAAAGGGTTTTGCTCATATAGGCGTGCTAAAGGTTTTAGAAGAAGAGGGAATTCCTGTAGATTACATAAGTGGTACCAGTATGGGAAGTATAGTAGGTGGGCTTTATTCCATGGGGTATTCTGCTGAAGAACTTGAAAAAATAGTTTTAGATATTGATTGGGACAGTTTGTTCGATGATACCCTAGACAGAAAAAACACCCCTATGGAGCAAAAATTACTCAACGAAAGGTACTTTGCTTCAATTGCATTTAGAGACGGAAGAATAGAGATTCCAAGTGGACTTTTAAACGGCTATAAAACCTATAGAGAGCTTAAAAAACTCACTTGGGATGCAGAAAAGATAAGTAAGTTTAAGGATTTACCTATACCATTTGTAGCAGTTGCAACAAATCTAACAACCGGAAATGCGGTGAAATTTGAGGAAGGGGACTTGGCTCAAGTTATGAGCGCTAGTATGGCCATACCCAGCATATTTTCGCCTGTAAGAATAGGAGATGACTTGTATGTAGATGGAATGATGTCTAGGAACTTTCCGGTGCAGGATGTAAAGGAACTTGGGGCAGAAATAGTAATTGGGGTAGATGTGGGTACTGAACTGGATAAGGACAAGCAGTACAATGTGTTTAACATAATAAACCAGGTTTTTGCTTATAGGGGGTATGAATCATCTCAGGAGCAAAAGAAGATGGTTGACTATCTTATCATTCCTGGATTAGAAGAGTACAGCCCTACGGATTTTGATAAAGTAGAAGAAATAATTAGAATAGGTGAGGTGGCGGCTAGAAACCAACTAAATCAACTAGTGGAGCTTTCAGTATACAAACCGGAAAAAATAAATAGAATAGTTGGAAGTCAGAAAAAAATCCACATAGATAGGTTGGAACTTACTAATGATGAAAGCAGGTTGAGCAATAAAATAGTTGCTTCACTTCTTAAAAAACCACTTCCAAACGATTTTACCCAGAAAGAGATAAACTCATTTATATCTAAGCTGTATGGGTTAGGTGTATATGAAACTGTTTTTTATAAAGTACATGAGGATGGGACACTTAGCATAGCTCTAAATGATAGACCTCAAAACCACGTTAGACTTGGATTCAACTATAACACAGACTATGATTCGTCAGTTCTTCTAAATACAGACTTAAAAAATATAATAGACGATCGAGGGAGTAAGGTGAATTTTGATTTAAGGCTAAGTGAATACCCAAGGATAAAATTGGACGATTTCATATACTACGGGGTCAGAAACAAGGTAGGGGCCATTCTATCAGCAGAGTATAATGAAAAACCAGTTTTTGTATATGAGAACGGTGATAAAGAGGCTGAATTAAAAACACAGACATTTTCATTAGAAGCGTTTTTGGGGACGGTTTTAGAGCAAAAAAATCTGACCGGGATTGGAGTTAAGCAGGGATTTGTAAACACCAACTTTGAAATAGGTTCAGATAAATATAAGGATCAGAGCTATGATGACGAATACCGCATGTTTTTTTTCAAAACATTATTGGATACCTATCCTGAAAAAGTTTCTCCAAAAGAAGGGACCTACTCAGAATTTAGATATTACTATGGCAGCAACAAGATAGGAAACAACGGGATAGACTTCTATGGCCCTGTATACACGCTTCAAAAAAGTTTTAAAATTTCAGACAATTTTAGTATTTTGGGAGGGTTAAGTGGAGGTGCTATAGACGGCGAAAACATAATTCCAGATCATTACTTTAAGCTAGGTGGTATGAATACCTCCCTCGATACAAATGAATTTGAGTTTTATGGTTTGAATGCAATGAGGAAGTCTATGGAGCAGTTTGTATTACTTCAGATGGGCTTACAGTACAGCATTTTTAAAAATATTTACTTAAAAGCTAAAGTAAATGGTGCTACTTATAAACCAGTATATGCTGAGCTAGATGATACCGAAATTTGGACTAACTATATATTAGGCTACGGAGTAACTTTTGGAGTAAAAACTTTTATAGGACCGATCGAGCTTACAATAATGGAGGATAGCGATAAAGGAGGGGTGCTAGGGCACCTAAATATAGGGTATAGATTTTAAAAGGCCGCTTTTATGCGGCCTTTATTTTTATATTTTTACAGTTATCCCCTTTTCGTGGGTGTATATTACAAAGCCAGGCTTTGCCCCACCTGGTTTTTTCACATATTTTTTTAAGGTGTAGTCAACCAGAACCTTACTTTCATTCTTAAGCTTTGAATTTTTAGCAGCTATAACAGCGGCTTCTTTTATGACCTTATCAGAAAAACCATCCCCATTATTTTTTATAATGACATGACTTCCAGGTATATCTTTTGCATGCAACCACATATCATCTTTGTCTGCAAGCTTAAATGTCACATACTCATTTTCACGGTTATTTTTGCCGAAATATATATGATAGCCATCTTCAGTACTTTCCATGGCTATGTTTATTTTTTGTTTTTTGGATTTCTTTGATTTCTCGGCGTCCCTCATATACCTTCCATCAACTAATTCTTCTTTTATCTGATTTAAGATACTTAAATCAGTGGCATTTTCCAAAAATGTCCTAACAGAGTCTAAGTATTCCAGTTCTTTGTCAATAAATTCTATCCTGTGGAAGTTGAACTCATATCCTCTTTTAGTCTTGTTGTATTTTTTGTAGTATAACTCTAAGTTTTGTTTTGGATGAAGTTTTGGGTCAAGCGATATAAGCACATCTTCATTTTTATAGAAATCGAATAGCAGTGCATTATCCATTCCAATTTTTATGGAATAAAGATTTGCAGCCAAAATATCACCTAGTTCTTTGTATCTGGTAAAATTACTATTCTTTTCTACATCTCTTTCTAGCTGTGTTATTATCTTTTTGTTCTTTTTTATCTCTCTGTCAATGGTTTTAACAAGTTTTGTTTTTAAGCTGTTCACCTGTTCTGAGGAGATAGTTTTTTCTATATAGTAGTTTATCATTGAATTTATATTTTCGAATTCTAGTTTATTGCAGCCTTGAAGTGACGGAAAATAAAAAGTTGAGCCGAGCTTTATTTTTCCCCTTTCAAAGTAAACCGCTGGAGAACTTTTTTGATTAAGAAACTCTAAAAAAACATCGTAAGAGTCTATAGACTCCGAACTAAGTTTACCAAAACCCTCTATTTTTTTCATAACATCTTTCGGTTCAGCGATTTCTTTTTGAAACCATTCTTTGGATACATCTTCTGGATTGAGTTTTTTTTCTATTGGAGGCAGGGTGTACTCGGCTCCTGGTATAACTATCCTGGACAGGTTTTCGTCTAGGGAGGATTTCTTTAGTGCATCTATTATACGGCCATCATCGTCAATGAGAAAAATATTGCTGTGTTTACCCATCAATTCAAAAACAAGTTTAAACTTTTTATGCTCGCCCAGTTCAGTTATTCTTTCGAAGTAAAAATATAGTACCCTCTCATATCCAATCTGTTCTACTTTGTACAAATTTGCGTTTAGTAGGTGTTTTCTTAGATTCAAGGAGAACCCCATGGGGGTGTGAGGAGCCTCCTCTTTTGAATTCGAGAGATATACCACTGGAAGGTTTGGGTTAACTGTGAAAAAGAGGTTGTTTTTACCAAAAAATAAGGATAAGCTGAACCTGCTGTATTGCGATATTTTACTTACTTTTTTTCCTAAAAGCACATTTTCGAACTCGCTTGTAAGCCTACTCAGTGAAATTCCGTCTATATAAAGCATTTTTTTCTCCTTTCATAAAAATAACTTACCCGAAGGTAAGTTATAACTCTTTTTTTACGACTATCAAGTTTTTTGCATCCATGGCATTTATTTCGAACTCGTTTTCATTTACCTCGACTAGAACACCACTCATAGTTTTCTTCACTACCTTTACTTCTGAATAGATGGATATTTCCATATCTTTGAAGAAATTTTTTACCGCAGGGCTACCCTTTATGTCTACAATGTTGACAACAGAGTCCTCAGTACACTCGATTATGGTGCAAGGTTTTATAAAATCAATCTGGGAATTAAGGTTATTTAGTATTTTCTCAAAAACGCCTGTAAAGGCTTCTAGCTCCTCTTTTGAAATTCCCTTTGTGATATTTGACATTATCATATTGTGATAGTTGTCATGATAATTTAAGGCCTTTGTACCTTTATTAGAAAGAGAAACGAAAACCTTTCTTCTGTCGTAATCAGATCTTTTTCTGTCTATAAACCCCTTGTCGGAAAGTTTGTTTACGGCAACAGTAGCTGTCCCCATTGTTATCCCAAGCTTTTCTGAAAGTTCATTCATTGAAAGGGACTCTTTTCCTACGGCTTCAATCACATGAAGTTCTGTGGTGGTAAGGCATTTTATTCCCTGTCTCAATGCCAAATTCTCTGTCTCGTAAAAAAGCTTGTAGAAATCCTCTACAACCTGATTGACCCTCCCCAAAATATCATCGACTTTCATTTTTTTATTTCTCTCTAAAAGCATTGCGGCCCCCTTTATATTCTAAGACTGTCAATTTTTTCTTTGTAGTCATCTCCGCCAAAAACGTATGACCCTGCAACAAAAACATTTGCTCCAGCCTCTATGCAAAGCTTAACTGTATCTGAGTTTATGCCACCGTCCACTTGTATGTCTAAGTCTGGCTTCATTTTTCTAAGCTCCCTTATCTTGTCTAGAGCAGAAAGTATAAACTTCTGCCCACCAAATCCAGGGTTAACACTCATTAAGAGCACCATGTCTACTTCGTCTAGGACGTATTTTATACTTTCAAGTGGAGTAGCAGGGTTTAGTGATACAGCCGCCTTTACGCCGGCAGATTTTATCTGCTGAACGGTTCTGTGAAGGTGCACTGTAGATTCAGCGTGTACAGTGATAAGGTCAGCACCAGCATCTACAAATTCCTGTATATACCTTTCAGGCTTATCTATCATCAAATGAACATCAAAACAAATATCTGTCTTGTTTCTTATAGATTTTATAACAACTGGTCCAAAACTTATGTTTGGGACAAAATTACCATCCATAACATCTATGTGAATCATGTCGGCTCCAGCCTTGTCCAAGGCTACTATCTCTTCACCAAGTCTACTGAAATCTGCAGACAAAATTGATGGAGCAATTTTAATCATACTCTATTCCACCTTTCTGACTTTAAAATATTGTGTATTTTTACATAAAAATTATATCTTAATTGCGATATTTTCCCTTTTTCCACTGCATCCTTAACCATGCATTCCGGCTCGTTTATGTGTATGCAGTCTGAAAATTTGCAGCCCTCATAATTAGAAAATTCCGGGAAGAGGTTTTCCAGCTCATATTTGTCAGAAACATCAGGAATCTCAAGCGAAGTAAAACCGGGAGTATCTATTATATAGCCACCGTTTTCAAGATGCAAAAGGGTAGTCCCCTTTGTAGTATGCTTTCCACGTTTTGTCTTTCTGCTGGTTTCCCCTATCTCTAGCTCTTTTTCATTCTGCAGCATGTTTATCAGAGATGACTTGCCGACTCCGCTGGGTCCACCGAAAGCAGTCAGATGCCCGCTTATGTAGCTGCTTACCTGATCTATGTTTATATTCTTGTAAGTGGATACGTAGAACGTATCAATATCAAGAGTTTTTAGAAAACTTAGTTTCTCCTTCAGGGAGCTTTGTTCTTCATCTGTCAAAAGTTCCACCTTGTTTATGACTATAACCGGCTTTATATTGTAGTAGAAAGCATTTAAAAGGAGTATGTTGAAGCCGTCGAAGTTAAAGTCAGGGTCCTTTGCTGAAAATGTAATAACCAGATAGTCAAGATTTGCAACCAGTGGCCTGAATATCACATTTTTTCTTTCATAGACTTTTGTGATATAGTTATCTTCGCTGAATTCAACTATATCGCCTACAATGCAGTTTTCTTTTTTGTTCTTTTTTTTAAGGATACCCCTTAACTTACACTCGTATACTTCCCCATCACTTTCAACATAGTAGAATCCCTGTATTTTTGTTGTTACTAGACCTTTGATTCTTATACCCTCCTTTATTACCTGCTTATGGTTAAGTTGATAACCGTACCTGGCTTGATTCTCTCTCCAGACTGCACGCTCGCATCAATCACTATATTGCTCTCCAAATCTACATCATCAATGTACTCGATCTCACCTAAAATCAGCCTATAATTAGATAGAGTCTTTCTGGCTTCCCAGAGGTCTACACCTAGAAGCTCAGGCATTATTATAAGGTCTCCATCCTCCGGTAAACTCACCAGAAATGACACAATGTTTGTGTTGTATAGCACAGTTCCAGGTGCCGGGTCGGTAGTGATAACCTTGTTGTAAGCTACATCTTTTTTTGTATAAGAGATGTGTTTTATTATGAGGCCCTGCCTTTCAGCAAGCACCTTTGCATTAAATAGATCCATTCCTGAAAAATTAGGAACTACAACCTGTTTTCTTCCCTTGCTCACCCATACCCTAATTGTCCTGCCCTTTTTTATCTTGCTTCCGGGCTCTGGCATCTGAGAGTACACTTTTCCAGCTGTAAGTTGGGAAAAGTCTTCCCCTGCCTTTTTCAAGACCAGGTCGGCTTTTTTCAGTGCCGAATCAGCTTGTTCAAAGCTGAGACCGCTAAGGTCTGGCGTTTCTATTACAAAACTATTAAAGAAGAATTTGAAAAAAACTGCACCCCC
This sequence comes from Ilyobacter polytropus, assembly GCA_003246855.1. Taxonomy (GTDB): domain Bacteria; phylum Fusobacteriota; class Fusobacteriia; order Fusobacteriales; family Fusobacteriaceae; genus Ilyobacter_A; species Ilyobacter_A polytropus_A. The sequence continues at coordinate 7,451 of QKCP01000037.1, read as the reverse complement.
AAAATATATAGACATGCACAGAAATAATACAGTGGCCAAATAAAAGATGTACTTTTTCATTTTTTACCTTCCTAATAATTTGATAAGCAGACAATTCAATATATAATGATATCATATACGGGAAAAAATATCAATAAATTACTTGATAAATCTATGCTTAGATGATAAAATGTCAAGGGAATGTACTTGTATATTCTTAGCATTTTTTAGGAGGGTTACATGTCGAAAAGAGAATGGGATAAGGGTGTAATAAGAAAACTTATCACAGAGGAAGAGATAGCTAAGAGGGTGAAGGAGATGGGAGCCCAGATAACAAGAGATTTCAAAGATAAAGACGGAGAACTACTGGTTGTCTGCCTTTTGAAGGGGTCTATTGTTTTCATGGCAGACCTATGCAGGGAGATAAAGCTTCCGCTAAAAATGGATTTTATGAGTGTATCTAGTTATGGGAATGAAACAGAGAGCTCTAGGGAGGTCAAAATACTGAAAGACCTAGATGAGAACATAATGGGTAAGGATGTTGTTGTTGTGGAGGACATCATAGATTCTGGCCTTACACTCAAAAAAGTTTTGCAAATACTGGGAAACAGAAGTCCTAGGTCGATCTCACTGTGCACTCTTTTGAACAAACCTGCAAGAAGAGAAGCTGAAGTTAAGGTTCAGTATGTAGGGTTTGATATTGAAAATGAATTTGTTTTAGGATACGGTTTGGACTTTAGGCAGGAGTACAGAAATCTTCCTTACGTAGGGGTAAAGGGTTCTGTAGAAGACTAAACGTTTATAAGGTGAGTTGGACAAGAGGTGTGGATGCCTCTTGTCTAATTTATATTGATGTTTCTGAAAGGTTAATTTATGAGATATAAGGTGGAAGTCTTAATCACTAAAAAAGAACTTGAAAACAGGGTAAGGGAACTTGGAATAGAGATAACTGAGTATTTTAGGGGTAAAGAGGAAGAGCTTATTGTGGTCGGACTTTTGAGAGGTTCCGTTATATTTGTATCTGACCTGATAAGGGAGATAAAGCTTCCTGTGAACATAGATTTCATGACGGTAGCTGGTTACGGCGAGTCCATGAAGAATGCGGGGATATTCAAGATATTAAAAGATCTTGAGGAAAACGTCTCTGATAAAAATATCCTTGTTGTAGAGGACATAATAAATACTGGTATAACGATAGATATGGTAAGCAACATTCTTAAAAAAAGAGGTGCCAAGAGGGTGAAGGTGTGCAGCCTTTTAAACAGGCCCGAAAAAAGAGAAAAAAGTATAGATATCGATTTCTTAGGCTTTAATATAGGGGAAGACTTTGTGGTAGGGTATGGCATGGACTATCTCCAAAAACACAGGAATCTTGATTATATAGGTAAAATTGTAGAAATAAACGATTAGTTTGGAGGAGATATGTCTTTTAAGCACAAGAAAAAATACGGTCAGAATTTTTTGACTGATGCCGAAGAAGTTTTGGGCAAAATAATGGATGTGGCCCAAGTTGGACCAGAAGAAAGCATTGTAGAGATAGGCCCAGGTGAGGGTGCCCTTACAAAACTTTTACTCGAAACCGCAAATGATGTTACCTGCATTGAGATAGACAGTGATCTGGAAAAGATCTTAATGAATAAATTTTCAAAAAATCCGAAATTTAAGCTGGTAATGCAGGATATACTGGAAGTAAATTTTGACGAGGAGATAGGGAAAAAAGTAAAAGTGGTTGCAAACATACCTTACTACATAACCTCGCCTATAATAAATAAGCTGATAGAGAATAGGAGATACGTAGAAGAGGTCTACATAATGGTTCAAAAAGAGGTAGCTGAAAGAATTTGCGCAAAATCCGGCAAAGAAAGGAGCATACTCACGCTTGCTGTTGAGTACTTTGCCGATGCGGAATATCTGTTCACTATACCAAAGGAGGCTTTTACTCCTGTACCGAAAGTTGATTCGGCGTTCATGTCCATAAAAATAAGGCAGGATAACCCTTACGAAGAGATGCTGGAAGAAAAACTCTTCTTTAAATACGTAAAAGCCGCTTTCGCAAACAAAAGAAAGAATATAGTAAACAATCTCAGCATGTTGGGATTTGAAAAAGAAAAGCTCAGAGAAGCCCTGGAGGAAAACGGAGTAAACCCGAAAAAGAGGGCAGAGGCCTTTAGCATAGATGAGTTTATGGAGCTTATAAAAATACTTGAAAGAGTAGGGAGATAGCAATGTTGAGTTATGAATTCTTTATACAAACGGAAAAAAGACACATAGACTTTATAAACAAGGTAATGGAGGCCTACGAAGGGCTGGGTGTAGTAAGAACCCTAGACCCAAAAAACGGGCTAATAAAAATAATATCAATAGATATCTACAAGGGGCTCGTCGAGAAAATATTAGAGGATCTAAACGAAAAGGGAGTCACTTTAAAGATAATAAAACAAGGACCATGGGAAGGAGAGTTATAAATGAAACTTGGAGTAAACATAGATCACGTAGCTACATTGAGACAGGCCAGACTTGCAAAGGAACCTGACCTTGTAAGGGCGGCCGTCCTGGCAGAAAAAGCAGGTGCTGACGGGATAACAATTCACCTTAGAGAAGACAGGAGGCATATACAGGACAGAGATGTCAGGGTATTAAGACAGGTTATCACAAGTAGATTGAACCTTGAGATGGCAACTTCTGATGATATAGTCGAGATAGCCCTGGAAGTCTTACCAGAAATGGTGACACTTGTTCCTGAAAAAAGGGAAGAACTTACAACAGAAGGTGGACTTAATATAGCTGATAAGTCAATTAGGTTAAAAACCGAAGAGGTGATAAAAAAACTCAAGGGAGCCGGGATAGAAGTAAGTTTGTTTTTGGATTCTAATCCTGAAATCATGGAGTTGGCAAAGGACATGGGAGCAGACTACATAGAAATACACACAGGATCTTACGCCGACGCCGAGACTGAAGAAGAGGTAGAAAAGGAATTTTTGGCGATAAAAGCCACCATGGAGGCGGCCATAAAAGCTGGCCTAAAAGTGAATGCCGGTCACGGATTAGACTATAAAAATACAACTAGGATAGCCCAGCTAAATGGGATAGAGGAGCTAAATATAGGGCACTCTATAGTAGCCAAGTCAATATTCAATGGGATAGAAGAGGCCGTAAAAGAGATGAAAGATATAATCAAAAATGCATAGATTCGTACTGCCACACAGGGTTTATTACAATGAGACCGATCAGATGGGCAGGGTGTACCATTCAAACTTTCTTTTGTGGATGGAGCATGCTAGAACAGAGTGGATAAGAAACACAGGGACTTCCTACAGAGAGATGGAAGATATGGGGTTCATGCTGCCGGTTTCAGAGGTACAGATTAAATACTTGCGTGGAGTCGGCTATGATGCTGTTGTCAATATAAGCGTAGAAATAGCTGAATTCAGCAGGATAAAAATGGAGTTCTGCTATGAATTTTATGACGAAGAATTTACAGTGAAGTTTGCTACAGGTAGTACATCACATGTTTTTACTGATAAATATGGAAAACCTAAAAGAATACCGGAAGAATTATTTCAAAAGATTACGGGAGGGAAATAGTGGAAAAATTAGAAGGACTTTTAAGATACATAATAGGCCAGATAGTAAAAGAGGGTGTAGAGGTAGCGATAGAAGATTCCCTGCAAGGAGACACTCTTACTTTTCATGTAAGGGTTTCTGACGGAGAACTCGGAAAGATAATAGGCAAAAACGGTCTGACTGCCAATGCAATCAGGGGAGTAATGCAGGCTGCAGGCGTGAAAGATAAGTTAAACGTCAACGTTGAATTTTTAGATTAGGCATAGTAGCCAGACGTGAGTTTGGTACAAGTGTTTTAAGGAAAAAAATGAAGCTTTCGAGATGCGATTAGAGTGATAGTATGCTCAAAAAGTAGTAGGAGGGAAATTTGAAAGATTTAATAAACATTGCAACCATTTCAGGTACCCATCATTTAAAGGGAGCCTTGAAGGCAAACTCTTTTTTCGAAGAACTAGATATTCTTCCCGGAAACAAGGTCATAGCAGAGGGAAAAAATGGGGTAAAGAAATTATTTACCATCAAGGCGGCAGACAGGCTGAACGAAAAAAAGATTGTTTTGGAATTTGAAGAGATAAAAAGTAAGACAGAGGCCCAAGCCTTAAATGGGTTTAAACTATACATCAGAAGAGACCTGCTAAGCGATAGAAGCGATGATGAATTTTATTTAAGTGATATAATAGATATGGACGTGGTAACCGTAGACGGCGAAAATCTTGGGAAGGTTGCAGATGTTTTTACGACCGCAGCCCATGATATCTACGTTGTTTCTGACGGGGAAAATGAGATAATGATACCTGCCGTAGAAGAATTCATAAAAAACCTGGACTTCGATAAAAACCTGATGACTGTAGAACTCATCGAGGGGTTAAGGGACCTATAAGGAGTATGAAATGAAGATTAACATTCTGACCCTTTTCCCGGCCATGTTTGAAGGGTTTAAGGGTGAAAGTATAATTAAAAGGGCTATAGAAGCCGGGCACCTTGAGATAAATGTAGTGGACATAAGGGAGTACTGTTTCGACAAGCATAAACAGGCCGACGATATGCCTTTCGGCGGCGGAGCTGGCATGGTTATGAAACCTGAGCCGCTTTTCAAGGCGCTTAAGGATATAGACACAGATGGTAAAATCATATATACATCCCCGCAGGGCAGGAGATTAGAGCAAAAACTCGCTGTGGAGCTGTCGAAGGAGATGGAGATAACCATAATAGCCGGCCACTACGAAGGGATTGACGAGAGGGTGGTAGGCGCCTTTGTGGACATGGAGATCTCAATAGGGGATTATGTGTTGACTGGCGGCGAGCTACCTGCTATGGTGATAGCAGATGCCGTGGCGAGGTTGATACCAGGAGTTATAAAAAAAGAGTCATATGAACAGGACTCGTTTTACAACGGACTGCTGGACTACCCGCACTACACTAGGCCTGCATCCTATGAGGGGATGAATGTCCCGCAAGTATTACTTTCGGGGCACCATAAAAATATAGACAGCTGGAGAAAAAAGCAAAGCCTGAAAAGAACTTATATTAGAAGACCGGATCTACTTGAAAATAGGGAATTGACAAAAGAGGAAAAAAAGCTTTTGGAGGAAATAAAGAGGGAGATCGATTTTAGTTAGTAATTTTTAGGAGGCAGAGTTAATGGAGTATAAGAGATTCGGTGACAGATATGTGGTGAAGCTTAAAAGAGGCGAAGAGGTTGTAAGCAAAATAAAGGAGTTCGCTGATGCGGAAAATATAACTTCGGCCAGCATAAGCGGTATAGGCACTGTGAACAATGTAGGGTTGGCTCTTTATGATGGGACAAAACATCATGAGGTCGACATGAATGAGGATTTTGAGATACTAAGCCTTTTAGGGAATATTACGATGTTTAACGAAGAGACAACAATTCATATGAGCATAGGTCTAAGTGATAAGGACTACAACGTAAAAGGTGGGCACCTTACTTATGCTTATGTAAGCGGGACAGCGGAAATTTTTGTGGACCCAATCGAGGGAGAGATAACCAGAGTTTACGATAGCGAGACTGGATTAAAATTAATGGAACTAAGGTAGGTGATAAATTTGGTTTACAGTTTAGGAGACAAAAAACCGAAATTAAAAGGCGACAAGTACTTTATAGCGGACACTGCACGTGTGATAGGAGACGTAACACTTGGTAATAATGTAAGTGTATGGTTTTCTGCAGTTATAAGGGGAGACATGAATAAAATAGAGATAGGGGATAACGTGAGCGTGCAGGACTGCGTGAGCATACACGTTGGGACAGATTACCCCACTAAGGTAGGAGACAACGTTACAATAGGGCACAACGCCATTGTGCACGGGTGTGAAATTGGGGACAATGTTATAATTGGTATGGGAGCAACCATATTAAACGGAACCAAAGTTCCAAATAACTGCATAGTTGGGGCCAACACATTACTCGGGCCGAAGCTCCACGTAGAAGAGGGAGACCTTGTGGTAGGAAACCCAGCACGGGTAGTCAGAAAGCTTAGCGAAGAAAATATAGCTTATACAAATCACGCGGTTCAAGAATATGTGAACTACATAGATGTGTACAATACTGAGTATAAAAAGGAGCAAATTTAATGAGGGGTAAGGTCTATTTAGGGTTGGTCCACTACCCAGTATACAACAAGGGCGGGGAAACTGTGGCGACCTCTGTTACAAACTTTGACATACATGATATATCCAGAACATGCAAGACCTACGATGTGAAGGGATATCACATCATAACTCCAGTGGATGCGCAGATAGAGCTAACCAAGAGAATACTTGGTTACTGGCAGGACGGATTTGGAGGTCAGTACAACAAAGATAGGGAGGAGGCTTTCTCCACAACCTATGTTACCGAGAGCATAGAGGAGACAGTGAAGGGCATAGAAGAGATAGAGGGGAAAAAACCTCTTATAATAACTACGTCTGCAAAGACTTATCCAAACTCTATTTCTTATTCTAAACTTTCTGAAAAGATATTCGATGACGACGAAGTTTATCTTCTGCTTTTCGGTACCGGATGGGGGCTAATAGATGAAGTTATGAGCTCTTCAACATATATACTAGAGCCAATAAGAGGTAGTGCTAGGTATAACCACCTTTCTGTAAGATCGGCTGTAGCAATAATATTAGATAGATTATTAGGGGAGAATTAATCCCCTATTTTTTTATAAAATAAATTCCCCCTGAATTCAGGGGGAATTTATTTTATAAAATTTTTTAATTTTTCATAGCCTGTATAGGAGGAGCAACATTGCCGCCCCTATTTATCAGCACAGAGCAGTCAAGGTTATTCACAGACATTATATCAGCTTCACCGAGAAGTCCTCCGAATACAACCCTATCTCCTACGGTTTTTCCAGGGACAGGGATAACCCTAACAGCCGTAGTCTTGTTGTTTATCATTCCAATAGCCATTTCATCTGCAATTATTCCAGATATAACTGCCGAGCTTGTTTCACCAGGGATAGCTATCATGTCCAGACCAACCGAACAGACGCTCGTCATAGCTTCTAGCTTCTCTAAAGTCAGGTACCCCTTGCTTGCTGCTGCTATCATACCCTGGTCCTCACTGACAGGGATAAACGCACCAGTAAGTCCGCCGACCCTGCTTGCTGCCATGGCACCACCTTTTTTTACAGCGTCATTTAGTATTGCAAGGGCGAATGTTGTACCGTATGCTCCCACCGATTCAAGTCCGAACTCCTCCAATATATTTCCCACGCTGTCTCCTACAGCCGGAGTAGGAGCAAGAGACAGGTCTACTATACCAAAGTCCAACCCAAGCTCTTTCGCCACCTCTTTCCCGACATGTTCCCCCATCCTGGTTATTTTAAAACTGATTCTTTTTATCTCTTCAGTGATGGCTTCTATGCTGGCTTTTTTATCTATTTTTTCAAGTGCGG
>QKCP01000004.1 GCA_003246855.1 Ilyobacter polytropus | reverse complement strand
AATAAATATAAAATTTTTCTACGCATTTAGTGCTCGAGCACTAAATTTGACTAATTTTTTGTTGAGAGGAGGTGCGGGTCATGACAACATTTTTAGGAGTAGCATTATTGATGGCATTGGCGTTGGTGGCAGAATACGTACATGAATAAAGGCACAGCCCATAAGTGCTCGAGCACGAAATTTGACTAATTTTTTATTGAGAGGAGGTGCGGGTCATGACAACATTTTTAGGAGTAGCATTATTGATGGCATTGGCGTTGATGGCAGAATACGTACATGAATAAAGGTATAGCTCATAAGTGCTCGAGCACTAAACGTGATTAATTTTTTATTGAGAGGAGATGCAGGTCATGACAACATTTTTAGGAGTAGCATTATTGATGGCACTGGCGTTGATGGCCGAGCATGTATATAAGTAATAAAAGGTTATGCAAATGAGGTGCTCGAGCATGAAAAAATGGTTGTTTTCACGGGGGTGAGTTTTTTTGAAAAAAGAAATAGATGAAAAATATTTGAAAGGTGATCACTGGAATTTGGTTAAAAAGTTTAGATTAGAAATTGATAAATATCGCTGTGCTTTATGTGGGGGTACTAAAAATATAGATGTTTACCATACGAATGATAAAAGACTTGGAAACGAAAAACTTACCGATGTTGTGACCATTTGTGAAGAATGCTATTCTGAATTATGTGAATTTTTAGATGACGGAGTATTGTCTGCAGAAAGTCTGTTTAGTGATTGCTTAAGTAATTTTGAATATTCAGAAAAAGCAGACACAAATGAGATGCTCGCAAGAAATTATTTACATAGAAGTACTAAAGAAGACAAAAGAACTGAAAAAATTTACTTAAACATTCTAGAAAAGCTGGTGCCGCTAAAGGATTTTACTTATATAACAAAATGGCTGAAAAGTTATAGGCGCTTTATTGATGGAATTTAGAAAGAATCTGGAATACCAATAATTTTATTTAAATTATGGAATTTTTAAAATAGTTTAATTGAGGAGGAGTATTGTGTCATACAACATTTATAGGGATAGCTTGAAATCTAAAACTAGTGATAAGAATATAGGTACAGTCATTTCATATATTATTTTTTCTTATACAGCTGTTGCTGTGGTGTCTCTCGGTGCTATGAAACTTGAGTTAGCAAAATACTTGGGAATTGAAACCTCGGAGTTGCAGAATGTATTTACTCTGTTCACTATTGCAGTAACGTTGAGTATGATGATTAGTAAACTGTTTTTGCAAAATTTTTCAATAAGATTTAACCTTGTATTGTCTGGTTTTTTAATGATTTTAGGAACAGTTGGTATAACTACAGTTCAAAATATAATTTTATTTTCGGTTTATATTGCTCTTATAGGAGTAGGGGTAGGATTTTATCTTTCGTTTGCCAATTTTATTATAGTAAATCTATATGATGAAGATAGGTCCAGTAAACTTATGATTTTAAATGCTTCTTATTCTGTTTGTGCTGTTTTGACGCCGGCAATTGCAGCTTTTTTTATTGGAAAAGGGTTTTCGTGGGTTGTTATATATAGGATATTTTTAATTATGGTTTTTATAAGCCTTGCTCTAACTTTTAAAAGCGATTTTTCGGATATCTTACCTAAGCAAGAGGAAAAAAATAGGGAGAATAAAAAAATTAGTGAAAAATTTGATAGAAAAATCTATCTCTGCTCTGCAGCACTTTTTCTTTATAGTTTTTTTGAAGCTACAATGAATTACTGGATAGTAGAGTATTTTGTTGCGTCTGGAGTATCCTCTAACTTTTCTAAACTGGGGCTCTCTTTATTTTGGGGGTTCGTATTATTCGGAAGAGTAGCAGTTACGTTCATAATTAAGTATGTAAAACTTGAAAACTACATAAAAGTTTCTTCGGTTTTAGCTGGTTTATCATTACTGGGGCTGTTGCTTGTGCATAAAGTATTTTTAATGTTTTTCTTTGTGGGCTTATCAGGAATGTTTTCATCGGCTCTTTATCCATCAATAGTTTCCTACAGTACACAGGGTATAAAAAAGATTGATCCAGCAATTATGACTTTCGTTATTTTTTCAGGGATGCTCGGGATGATTTTTTGTTCATATATTTCTGGGTTTTTAAATAAAATATTTGATGTTCAAGGCCCAATTTCAACTGCGTTCATTTTAATTATTGGAGTTTTCTTTTTGATTGCTGCTACAGAAAGTAGAAAGATTAAACCACCGAAGCAAACTTTAAGTTTAGCCGGCTTTAAGAAAAGAATTTAACTGATGTTTCAAAATAATAAACCTTTTATTTAGTGTATATCAAAGAATAGCGTGCTAAGTTCTTAGAATTAAGAAAAATTAAAAGTAATAAAACATTGTTGGAAGTTCAGTTTCATTTTAATGAATCTGCGTGGAGCTGTTTTTTGACGGTATTAAAATAGGTGGTATTTTTATGGATGAAAAGGATTTTTTGGAGAAATTAAAGGGTATAAAAGGCAGTGAGTGGCGGGAACTTTTCCGGATTATAACTGAAATGGAAAAAGATAAGGAAAATTGGCAGGAGAGGGAAAGTGTCATAAAAGTAGAAATAAAAGACGTCGTTAGAAAAATCGGCTCCATGGGTGTTAATGAACCTGTATCCCTAAGAGAATTTGTCGATAAAGCGTACAGCATGGGTTTGATTTTTTCTTTTGACTGGCCGAGCTGGAAAGAAGGGAGGAGTTTGATCAATGGATCTGAAGCGGATTTTGAAAAACTTGACATTGTAAGGCTCTGCAAGCTTTTGACAGCCATAATTAGAAACGACAGGTTTTGCGAGGGGGAGCTTTTGTCTGAATTTAAGAGAGGCTCACTTTTATGGATAGCTAGGGGAATTCGCATAAATGTTGAAAAAAATGCTTGGGCAGATGAGGGATAGTATAAAGTGTCTGCTTAATAAAAAAATAGCTTGATTTAAAGAGTTAAAAACGCTATAATAGGAACGGAAAAATGGAGAGATGCCGGAGCGGTTGAACGGGCTCGCCTGGAACGCGTGTGTAGGGCAACCTACCGAGGGTTCGAATCCCTCTCTCTCCGCCATATTCGATAGTTTCCAGACTAAGGTCTGGTTTTTTGTTTTTTAAGTATTTTTTCAATACAAATATTTCTAAAATGATATATATATGTTATTATATATGTACAATAAACTGATTTTTGAAAATAGGAGGAAACCATGACTGGTAAAGAAAAACTGCAGATTATAAAAGCTGAACTTGAAAAAGAGAATTTCGAAGTGGAAGTTCTACATTCCGATGAAGAGAAAGCTAAGATAAAGCTCGACACAGCTGACGAGACAAAAGTACACCTGTTCTTAGGAAGGGTACATGCGGTATATTTTGATCTTACTGGAATAAACCTATACAACTCCCTGGAAACAGAACTTCCATATATAAACTTCGAATTTAAATAAGGGGCCTAGGCCCCTTATTTTTAGGTAGTTTTAAGCTAAGGCTCAAAATTCTATCTTAAAGGTATATCTAATTCAAGAATTTTACTGCGCTAACATGGACATGAGGAAACTTCTGAAACAGGAAAGGGTAAGGCTATAGGTGGTCTCTGGATTATGAGAACTTGCGTACGGCTCGATTGCTGCAGCTTCCATAGGAGGTCTGCTTTGATTGGCGACATCCTATGAAATACTTGGCTTTTAAAATGGGGATAAGTGGATCAAAGCGGTTTGTATTAAAAATGGATTTATGCTAAAATAGACAGTATGAAAAAATTAAAAATTTGGAGGGAAAATGGGAAAGTTAATAAGAGGGACAAGTAAAAATGCAAGATTTTATGTTGTTGACTCAAAAGATATAGTTCAAAAAGCACAGGAGATACATGGATGCAGCCCTACAGCCATAGCTGCTTTTGGTAGGCTCTTGACAGCGAGCCTTATGATGGGAGCTGACTTAAAGGGAAATGATCTTCTTACAATAAGGATAGATTCAGACGGGCCGCTTTCACAAATTATAGTTACAGCAGACCCTAAAGGAGATGTAAAGGGCTACCTTTCTAATCCTTTAGCTGACACGGCGCCTAAGCCCGATGGACATCCAGATGTATCATCCCTTATCGGAAAGGGAGCTCTTAGGATAATAAAAGATATGGGTCTTAAAGAGCCTTATGTGGGATTATCCACGCTACAGACAGGTGAAATAGCAGAGGACCTAGCTTATTACTATTACACATCCGAGCAGATACCTACAGTGATAGCCCTGGGAATTTCTATAAATGATGACTTAAGTGTTAAGGCTGCTGGCGGGTACATGGTTCAGCTGCTTCCTGATGCTGAGGACTGGTTTATAGACAAGCTTGAGGAAAAGATAAAGTCTATTAGACCTGTTACGGAGCTTCTTGAGGGTGGGATGGATGTACAAAGGATAGTAAAACTCCTTTATGAAGATATAGAAGATGAAACATATGAGAAGTTAGTAGAAGATTATAAAATTTTGGATGAAAAAGAGCCGAAATATAATTGCAATTGTAACAAAGATAAGTTCTACCGTGGGCTTATAACTTTGGGAAGAGAGCAGCTAGAAGATCTTTTCTCAAAGGAGGATAAGGTAGAAACCGAGTGTCATTTTTGCAGGACAAAATATGAATTTAGAAAAGAAGATTTTTCTGATATATTAAAATAGGGAGCGGGAGCTCCCTATTTTAATTAGATTTTAGAAAACCTACGTCTTAGCCATGAATCATACAAACTGGCTGGAATAAAAAACTTAAATAAATAAAATTATTATCAAATCATTTTATACTAAGATCGCTATTTTTTATTGAAGAATCCGAAAATGGATTTAGATTTTTTTTATACCTAGAATAGATTCCATATATTCGTAAAATATTTATTAGGCATAAACTTTTATTTTTTAATTTTATGTGTTATATTATAAGTGAAAGGTTTATAAGGAGGGGTATTGATGGACATAAAAGAGGATAAATACTTAGTCGGGGCTTACGAAGATAAAAGGTTTGTAAAATTTGTTGGAAATTCAACTATGAAAAACAGCAAAACCCTTGACGATTATTTTGACAACGTGTTTGCGGGAGAACCTGTAGACCTGATTATGGATTTTGAAGAATGTAACTATATGGATAGTACAATACTTGGATTAATAGCTAAAACCGCAATAAGTATGAAAAAACTTTGGAATAAAAAAATATTTGCAATCAAAATACCAAATATGATACAGATGAGTTTAAAATCCACAGGGGTATATAAACTGCTTGAAGTTGTCAGCGTAGAAGACGAGGCGACTGTGGAGATGGAAGAACTTGAAAAAAAAGATTTCCAAGACAAAAGGAAGAAGGCGCAGCACATATTGGAAGTGCACAAGACATTGATGGATTTAAGCGATGAAAATAAAGAGGTTTTCAAAAACGTTGTGGAATTATTAGAAAAAGAGTTGGGCGAATAAAAGGGCTTAGGCCCTTTTTTTATGTTTATTGTTAAAAAAATCAAATTATAGTATAATGAAGAGGCTATAAAGTCAAAAGAGGTGGTTTGATGAAGCTAATAGACTCACATTGTCACATAGACAGCGACAGGTACGATGATGACAGGGAGGATTTAATAAAAAGAATAGGCGAAGAGTTGGAATTTGTCGTAAATATAGGGTACGACATGTCCAGTTCCATAGAGAGCCTTGAGCTGGCTAAAAAATATGATTTCATATATGCAACCGTTGGTTTCCACCCAGCAGATTTAAAAGGATACAACGAGGAAACTGAAAGGCAGCTGGAACAGATGTCTGGAGATGAAAGGGTAGTGGCCATAGGGGAGATAGGACTGGACTACCACTGGATGGAATCCCCGAAAGAAGTGCAGAAAGAGTTTTTCAGGAGGCAGATGGAAATAGCCAGGAGGGTTGGTAAGCCGGTGGTTATACACTCAAGGGAAGCTATGGCGGACACTCTTGAAATATTAGATGAGTACATGGATGTTGCAGGGATAATACATAGCTATCCTGGGTCTTATGAATCTGCCAAAAAAGTAATGGATAGGTATTATTTCGGGATAAACGGAGTTTTGACATTTAAAAACAATGTAAAAACCAAAGAAGTTGTGTCTAAGCTTCCGCTTGAAAAGATTATAATAGAAACCGACTCTCCTTATCTAACCCCAGTTCCATTTAGGGGGAAGAGAAATGAGCCCGGTTACGTAAAATATGTAGCACAAGAAATTGCAGACATAAAAGGTGTATCTCTGGAGGAAGTTGTCAGGGTCACTAATGAAAATACAAAGCGAGCATATAAAATAAGATAGACAGGACGAGGAAGCTGTTTATCAACTAGGAGGGGAAATTGATCGAGATAATCTGTCCGGTTTGTGGAGAAAAATTGGAAAAAACCGATAAAATGTATAGGTGTATAAGAGGGCACGTATTCGACGTGGCAAAACAGGGTTATATAAATTTGCTTGTAAAAAAGAACAGCAAAAACCCCGGAGATGACAAGGATATGGTGAAAGCCAGACAAGATTTCCTAAATTCCGGGTTTTATGAAAATATATCAGAAAAGGTAAACTCCAGTCTAGAGGGAAAGGCAAGTATCTTGGACGTAGGGTGTGGCGAAGGTTACTATACTGATAGGCTACAGAATGCTACAAGTGCTGAGATATTAGGAGTGGATATAAGCAAAGAAGCAATAAAAATAGCCGCCAAAAAAAATAAAAAAGTACAGTTTTTGGTGGGGAGCGGAGTCAATCTTCCTTTTAAATCCGGGAGTTTTGAAGCCGTGCTGTGCATGTTTAGTAAGATATTCAGCAAAGAGTACAGCAGGGTGCTAAAGGACGGAGGTCAACTACTGGTAGTAAGCAGCGGCAAGCACCACCTTTTGGAAATGAGAGAACTTTTGTATGATGATGTTTGGGTGGACGAGGTAGACCTTGAGGCGGAAACAGGGGAACAGTTTGACCTGATCGCAGCAGAGGAACTTATGTATAAGATAAATCTGGAAAATAAGCAGGAAATTATGAACCTTGTCAGGATGACCCCTTACTACTATAAGGCAAAAAAGGAAAGGGTGGCAAGCGTAGAAAAATTAGATGCTCTAGAAGGGCTTACTGTAGACGTGAAAATAAGTCTTTATGCTAAAAAGGGGTAATTATGATTACTGGTATAGGGAAT
>QKCP01000102.1 GCA_003246855.1 Ilyobacter polytropus | reverse complement strand
TTAACTGCTTGTTGTTGACTGTGATGGCTTTTTCACACAGCACGTGCTTGTCATTTTCAAGACTCTCCATTATGTACTCATAATGATTACTGTGCGGTGTTGATATGTAGACAACGTCAATTTTATTATCTTTTAGCATCTTGGAATAGTCGCCGTATGCCTTTTCAATACCATATTTATCTGCAAATTTTTTTGCTTTTTCAAGTGTTCGAGATCCAACAGCGTAGATTTTTCCATCTGCTTCATTAAGTGCCTTGGCAAACTCAGCTGCAATTGCACCAGGACCCAGTATAGCCCAATTTAATCTACTCATAGTACTCACCCCGTCTTAATTTTTGGAAATCACTCTAATCCCGTTATCGCTTGCAACCAGTACTTTTGTAACCGTATTTGTAAATAGTGATGTATCTATAACACCGCCTATCTTTGACAGCTTTTCCTCCAGGTCGGCGCTGTCTTCTACATCCTCAAAATATGTATCTATCAGTAGATTTCCGTTATCACTTACAGTGAAGCCGTCTTTTGCACTGCTTTCGCGAGGAACAACTTTTCCACCAAGATTTTTAAGCTCTCTTTGAACATAAGCCAAGGCATCTTCTAAGACCTCAAGTACAATAGGATGTTCGAAAGTTAATTTATTAACAAATTTTGTCTCGTCTACTAGAAGTATATATTCTTCAGCCATATGAGAGACTAGCTTTTCCATTGTATGGATGCCACCGCCGCTTTTCAATGCGTATAGATTTTCGTCAACTTGATCACAACCGTCAAAGGCGACGTCGACATGATCAACAGCAAGGGTATGAAGTACATCTAGCCCCCTTTGAATACAAAGCAGTTTTGTGTTGTAAGATGGGGTTATCACTTTTACGTTAAGATTTTTATCGGCTTGGATATAGTCAATTAAATAACTGATAGTACTGCCTCCGCCTAAGCCGATGGTGGTATTGTTTTTAACGTATTTCAATGCTTCTTTTGCACACTCTTTTTTAATATTTCTTTGAGCCATTTTCTTTTTCTCCTTTAGTTAGTAAACGATAATTTTATAATTTGTCGTCTGCCATGGATTGCTCGTGTTCGCTAATCCAGGTATAGGCATCTCTTTTTTCTGCGGTTAACAGCAGAAATAAGGTTTCCACAACCGCCATAGCTGGTATCTTGGTGAAAGTAAATTCGTTAAAGAACAATTTCTCCCTTGTAGCGGTATTTATTAAATATTTACACCTACTGGCCAAAGGGGATTTTGAATGATTAGTTATGCATATTGTAGTGACGTGCCGCTCGTTTGCAACGTCTATCAAAGTCAAAAGTTTCTTAGAAGATCCTGATCCTGATATCGCTATTACAACATCATCTTTTGTCAAGGTATGAGCAAATGCCAACTGGTTTTCCCATATTGTACTTGCCATAGACGGTATCCTTATTTGATTAAATTTATACGCACCATCCAAAATTACAGGTATGGAATTTCCCAGTGCTGCAAATTGGACGATTCTAGAGTTCTTGATTGCATCCAGTATTTCTTTTATCGTATTCTCGTCCATCATCGAAATGGTTTGCTTTAACTCTTCGATTTTATTCGCCAATATATTTTGTAGTGATTGGCCGATATTATTCACATCCAGCTCGTTGGAGATACTTTTATTTTCAGATTCCACCATTTCCTTTGCAAGCTGTATCTTTAAATGATGGAACCCTTTAAATCCGCATTTCTTGCAAAATCGAATTATGGTAGCTTCACTGGCTTTACTCTCTGTAGAAAGCTCGGAAACGGTCATATCGATAACTTTTACTCTATTGTTTATAACAAAGTCGGCAGCTCTTTTTTCAGCTTCGTGTAGATTCTCGTAAACCCCTAAAATATCATCTAGTGTATTTTTTTCTTTGTTTTTCAATTTATCATAACTCCTTCTAAATGGTGTTACTTTAGACAGTATTTTTTTCTTGAAAAAAAACTTCTTAAACATACATTTATAAAAAATTTAATTTCATGTAAATAATACCATGCTTACCTTTTTTTGTAAACACCAGTCGTAAAAAATATTTGTATATTATAAAGAATTATTTGGAAGAACTGTTGATTTTTTTAGAACTTATTATGGTCGATCAATTCAAATATGATCGTGAGATGCCTACTAATTATTTTTCCAGGCGATTAAAAAACATTTGGTGTATCCGCCAAGCCATTTTATGGCAATTTGATATGAGTTATATGTGCTAAAAGGCCAGAACGTCGTTGACAATATGACATGATTGTTAGCGACTTTTTAGCTGTATCGCTGTATTGTGCTGATAAAAACTTAAAAATGGCTTAAAGCCTCATAAATAGAAATGAAATTTGTGCTAAAAAAGTGGTGCTAATGTGCTAACTGAAAGTTGGGCACTGTGCTATAATCAATTTAATAAGCAAGTAATGTAGGTATGTTTAAGGAGGGACTATAATGAAAATAACTTTTGATACCAGTGCTTTTTGGGAAATGCAGGGAAGCAAGATCAAGACACTAATACCTTTTGAAGAGGTTTATGAAAAAGTTGCAGAGGCTGGCTATGAATACATATCACCATACGACCTTTATTTTCCGGGATATTGGAAACGTCCTAAGGCAACAAATGAAGAAGCGTTATGGCATGCAAAGGCTATTGAAAAGGCAGGATTAAAAATCGCATCGTTGACAACAGGCTTTAGAATAGCGGATCCAGATGAATTTGTCCGTAAATATGCTGTCGACTGCTGGAAAAGAATGATTGAAATAGCAGAAGTTATGGGGGTTAAAGTATTTAATACTGAGCTTGGTGGGGACCGTAATCAGCCGGAACTTTGTGAAGCTAAATTCATGACATCTATGGACGAGTTATTACCAATCTTGGAAGAAAAGGGTATGAGAATAGATGTCCAAGCTCATCCGAACGACTTCTATGAGCGTAATGATGATACCTGTGATGTCGTTAAAGCTTATGACTGTCCGGATCATTTTGCATATCTATATGCGATCCCGCATACTTTCCATTATGATGAAGGGCTTGGTAATGTGGAAGAAATGCTTAAGTATACAGGTAAATTTTTGAAGCATATCATAGTGGCAGATACATACAACTACAGCAAATTGTTCAGATACAATGTTAATCCGCCGGCAGATTTCTGGGGTGGTAAAATAAGAGCACATGCGCATATCGGTGAAATTGGAACTGGAGATATTCCTTTTGACAGGATTTTTGCTACATTGAGAGAAATGAAGTTCGGTGAGCAAGAAGATACTATCGCAACATTCAATCCTTTAGGATTCCCGGAAAGAGCAATTGTAGATGGAAGACATACAAAAGCTGTGCTTGAAAAAGAGTTGCTGGGGAAATAATAAACCTGCGTTGAGAGGAGAAGGACAATGAACGTAAGATTTGCAAGTGCACCTTGTTCGTGGGGTGTGGAAGATCCGAATAACCCATATATTCCGACTTGGGAAAAAGTACTTGATGAGGTAGCTGCAGCTGGATACAAAGGTATTGAACTTGGCCCTTATGGATATTTCCCATTAGATGACGTTGTGGTTTCAGAAGCATTAAATAAGCGTGGCTTGAAGATTATTGGTGGAACTTTATTTGATAACTTTGTAAGCAAGGATAATCTTCCTACATTAATCAAAAAGACAGAAGATATTTGTGCGTTGATTTCAAAGTTGCCTAAAGATGAAGAAGGTACAACAAAGGCTGCACCTCCATATCTTGTAATTATTGATATTATTAAAGCTGAAAGAAGTCCATATGCAGGTAATCCGGACAAAGCACCAAGATTATCTGATGAAGACTGGGCTGTTATGATGGAGAACATCAAAATTGTTGCTAAGCTTGCATGGGAAAAATATGGTGTAAGAGCTGTTGTACATCCTCATGCTGGCGGATATATTGAGTTTGCCGATGAAATCAAGAAAGTAGTTAGAGATATACCTTATGATACTGCTGGACTATGTCTTGATACAGGTCATCTATATTATTCACAGATGGATCCGGCACAATGGATTAAAGATAACTTTGAGGTGATTGACTTTATCCATTTCAAAGATATCAATAAAGATGTCTATGACAAAGCTATTGAAGAAGAAACTGACTTTTTTTCAGCAGCAGAAAAAGGCGTTATGTGCCCGATTGGAAAGGGTGCAGTTGACTATGATGCTGTTAAACAAGTATTGATTGATGCGGATTATAATGGATGGGTTACTCTTGAGCAAGAAAGAGATCCCAAAGACCATGACAAAACACTGGCGGATATTACTGAAAGTTTAGAATACTTGAATAAAGTAGGTTTTTAGGAGGTATATGATGATTAGTGGTAAGGTAGTAGAAAGTTCCATTCGTTGGGCAATGGTTGGTGGTGGTAAAGGTAGTAATATCGGATACATCCATCGTTCTTCAGCACTTAGAGACGGTAACTTTATCCTTTCGGCAGGAGCATTTGATATTGATCCTGAAAGAGGAATGGCATTCGGTAAAGAATTAGGCTTGGATGAAGATCGTTGTTACAGTGACTATGTAACAATGTTTGAAGAAGAAAGCAAACGTGAAGACGGAATTCAAGCAGTTTCTATTGCTACACCAAACAAGACACATTATGCTATTACTAAAGCAGCTCTGGAAGCAGGACTGCATGTTGTTTGTGAAAAACCATTGACATTTACATCGGAAGAAGCAGAAGAACTTGAGAATCTTGCAAAAAAGAAGAATAGAATTCTTGGTGTGACTTATGGATATTCTGGGCATCAACTTATCCGCCAGGCTAGAGCTATGATCGAGAATGGTGACCTTGGCGATATTAGAATCGTCAATGTTGAATTTTCGCATGGTGGATTTGCTCAAGCGATAGAAAAGGATGTGCCGGCAGTTAAATGGCGTTTTGATCCGAAACAAGCAGGTCCGGCTGCTGTTTTAGGTGATGTTGGTACGCATGCTTTTCATCTTGCAGAAACAATAGTTCCAGGATTGAAAATTGAAAAACTGCTTTGTGTCAACAATAGTTTTGTTGAAGGACGTATTCTGGAAGATGATGCCAATGTTATGATCAAATACAAAGGCGGTATTAGCGGACATTTGTGGGCATCTTCTGTGAATGTAGGATCTCTGAGCGGTTTGAGAATTCGTGTCATGGGCTCTAAAGCAAGTTTGTCTTGGTGGGCTGAAAGACCGAATCAAATGACATATGAAGTCGCTGGAGAGCCAATACGTATTCTTGAAAGAGGTATGTCTTATCTTTATGATGTAGCTGTTGATGAAGATCGTATCGGTGCCGGCCATTCTGTGGGATTATTTGAATCATGGTCAAACATATACCGTCGGTTTGCAAAAGCGATGGAAGCAGCTGACAAGGATGATACAGAAACACTTAAAGATCTTTGGTATCCAAATGTTCACGAAGGAACTATTGGTGTGAAGTTTGTTGAAAAATGTTTGGAATCAGTTAAAGCAGAATCTGCATGGGTAAATTTCTAAATATAAGTCAAAAAGCAGAGCGGAATAATAATTCTACTCTGCTTTTTAATATCAATATATATATATATAACAAATGAAAATAAAAACTTTTAATGTAACAAAGCAAATTCGGTTTATTTTTTCTAACAAAGGGGAGGCGAATAAAATAAATCAACATTTATTTAAATATTGTCTTTCTACTGTTAACTTTATAATTGAAACTATCAAATTAAAAAATAGTAAGGGGTGAGAATTGTGTTAGAACTTTTAGGAAATTATAACTTTGATACAATACAGTGGTTAGTTGTAATTTTATCAGGACTTTCTATAGGTTTAGAGAAGGTAGGTATACCTAATTTTTTGATAATGGTGCCAATAATGGCACAGATATTGGGAGGGAAAGTTTCTGCAGGATTTTTATTGCCGCTTTTGGTTATGGGTGATATTTTTGCAGTAATCTATTATAAACGTCATTCTCAGATGAAAATGGTACTAAAACTCTTGCCTTGGGCAATAGTAGGAATACTGGTTGGACTATTTGTTGGTAACTCTGTTTCGGATGCTGGTTTTAAAAAAATAATGGCTGTAATAGTATTTATCTGTGCGTTGATGCTTTTGTCTAAAAAAAATGTAAACGATGAACATATAGGGAAAAAATGGTATTTTTCAATTGCGATGGGGCTTTTGGGCGGATTTTCTACTATGATAGGAAATGCAGCCGGACCTATTATGATAGTTTATTTTCTATCAATGAACTTAAACAAAAACAGTTTTATAGGTACAGCGGCTTGGTTTTTCTTTGCAGTGAATCTTATAAAAATGCCGTTATACGCTTTTGTTTGGCATAACATAACCTGGGAGAGTTTTTCGCTTAACCTTATGCTTTTCCCAATGATAATACTTGGAGCTATTATAGGAGTTAGACTTGTAAAATTTGTACCTGAAAAACCTTATAGAATGGTAATGATAGGTGTTACATTTATAAGTGCTATAAAACTTATGATGTAGAAGATGATTTTAAATAAAAGAAAATGTTTAAATACATATTTAAAGTTGTTGTTTATAAAAAAACTGTTGATATTATGATGCCCAAGCATAGTTGAATTTTACAGATTAATTATTTTGATATTTTATTTATATTTAGTATTATATCTATAATTAGAGTAGCGCAAAAATTACTAACAGAAAATATTCCAATATAAATTTAAAATCATTATTTACTATAGAAACTGAAGAAGTGTGACATAAAATATGAAAGATAAAAAAGAGCATCTTACAATTGGTATTGATCCTGAAAGATGAATGGCATTCGATAAAGAGTTAGGCTTGGATGAAGAACGTTGTTACAGTGACTATGTAACAATGTTTCAAGAAGAAAGCAAACGTGAAGACGGAATTCAAGCAGTTTCTATTGCGGCACCAAATAAGACACATTATGCTATCACTAAAGCAGCTCTGGAACCAGGATTTCATGTTGTTTGTGAAAAGCCTTTAACATTTATAAGCAAAAGTCTAAGCATGGCAAATAATAAAAAAGGGCACTGTGATATGGTGATGTCACAGTGCTTTTATTCGTTGTTTCTTAAAAAATGACTAGGCGGATAACCTAAATACTTCTTGAATAATCTGGAAAAATAGTTAGCATCATATATACCCACTTGTGCGGCAACATCGCCAATGGAACAATCATATTCCCTTAAGAGTTCAAGGGCTTTCAATACCCGCAATCGATTCAGATGATCTACAGGTGAAGTGCCGGTATAAGTCTTAAAAATCTTTCTAAAATAATTGGCACTTAGGTTCTGCGCTGAAGCAATATCATCAAAGTTCAACTCTTCTTGAATATGGAGGTCTATATATTTTAAAACGTCTTCGATAATTTTATTGTGTTTTTGTGGAACTCCGTTGTTAGACTTAAATTGATTCTCCATAATACGCTCAAGAATAATCAATATCTCTTCAAGACTATTTTTAATGATTTTTTTATACTTTGCAGCCTTATTTGAATGTTCATTCATGATTTTCTTGAGAAGGCTTTCAAAATATATGGCTTGCGACATGGTTATATGTATAATTCCTTGAAGGTTCAAGGGAGCATATTTTAAGCCGTTATAGTGATTGTAGATGTCTTCTGTCGTAGGGAATGGTTGACTTTGACTCATGACAGAGTATGTGTTGGAACGTAGTGATGGAAAACTCAGTTTGTTTACGGAATCGACAAATGATTCATCCAGTACGTCGGCAAAAAACTGACAATTGTAGATTTCAATTTGTTCATAGAAAGAGAATTCATGAACCTGTCCTGGACTGATCAAGAGAACATCATTTGACATCAGTGTTACTTTTGTGTCCTTATAAGTATGTTCGCACATACCGTTTTTCACATAAATCAGCTCATAGAATCTATGGACATGTTGTTCGACAAATACCTTTTCGGATGGATTAACAGACTGAGAAAAGTGTTCCACCGTAATCCTCTCATCTGCGGGGCCTCTAAAAGTAAATATACTTGGCGAATCTTTAATATTAATTCACCTCCTGAATAATAGATTTAAGTCAAATTAATCATATCATAAATTGTAAATAGATACAAATATTAGAGAAAAAAAGCATACAATTCAAAATGAAATACGTGCTAAATAATATACTAACTAAGATGAGGGTATAATTAAATTTAGAACCAAGCAATGTAAGTAAATTTTAGGAGAAGAAGTATGTTTGTCAAACAAGAAGAGCAGTACAAGATAGGTTACAATTCCAACTGAGATATGGGGAAAAAAACATGCCGACTGGGCATCATCAAGCTGTGGGAAGACACGGGAGACCTGGGACGGAACGGCAATAATTTTATGTCGCTTGAGAGGAGTATAAACACTATAGAAATTATTTCTATTTACATAGACTGCATTCAATAACATTGCTAGGGGCACATCATAATGATGTGCCCCTATATATAATATCTATTTTAGTTTAATAACATTCGATTATTTTAAAAAATCTACTGCTGCTCTTTCAACAGGAAGACAGTTTTTATATCTTTCCATGAAGATTTCAAACCCTTCAACATCTTCAGGATCTGGTGCGATTATTGATTCGTTTAGATCAGCAAAGATATTTTTATCGAGGAAAGCTTCCAAAGTTTCGCCGTCTTTTTTATTCAAACAGTAAGAAGCTAATACGGCAATTCCCCAGGCACCGCCTTCGCCGGCAGTTTCCATAACGGCAACTGGTGCATTAACCGCAGCAGCCATAAAACGTTGCCCAACACCTTTTGTCTTAAAAAGTCCGCCATGACCAAGCATTTTATCCAACTTGACCCCTTCTTCCTTCAAAAGAATGTCCATGCCGATTTTCATTGCACCTAAAGAAGTCTGCAGGTTAACACGCATAAAGTTTGCTAGATTAAAGTTACTGTCAGAAGATCTGGCAAATAATGGGCGCCCTTCTTCAAAATGTGTGATATGTTCCCCAGATAGATATCCGTAAGCCAAAAGTCCGCCACAATCTTTATCACCTTCAAGAGCTTTGTTGTATAAAGTACTATAAAGAGACGTCATATCTACATCAAATCCTAAAGAGGTAACGGCTTCTTTAAAGATGCCAATCCAAGAATCCAAATTGGATGCACAATTATTAGAATGAGCCATGGCAACCAGTTTTCCTGATGGTGTTGTTACCAGGTCTAGCTCGGGGTGGACTTTTTTAAGGTCTTTTTCGAGAACAACCATTGCAAAAATGGATGTACCAGCGGATACGTTACCTGTATGCTCTGCAACGCTGTTAGTCGCTACCATACCTGTTCCAGCATCCCCTTCTGGCGGGCACATCAAACTTCCCGCTTGAAGTTTTCCGGAAGGATCAAGAAGTTTGGCTCCTTCTTCGGTCAGGATACCTGCATCTTCGCCTGCAACTAATGCCGTAGGCATTATATCTTCTAAGTTCCATGAAAAATTCTTATCTGCTACTAATTCATCAAATTGCTTTAACATTCTTTTGTTATACGAAGCAGTTATAATATCAATAGGGAACATCCCCGATGCATCTCCAACACCTAACACTTTTTTGCCGGACAATTTCCAATGAACATAGCCTGCTAAAGTCGTCATATAGTTTATATCAGCTACATGTTTTTCTCCGTTCAAGATAGATTGATATAGGTGTGCAATACTCCATCTTTGCGGAATCGGATACTTGAAGAGTTCCATTAACTTTTCACACGCTTCACCGGTAATGTTGTTTCTCCATGTTCTAAATGGCACGAGTAACTTATCACCTTTATCAAATGCCAAGTAACCATGCATCATTGCACTAAAACCTATAGAAGCAATTTTCGTAAGTTCAACATCATATTTGGTTTTGACATCCTCTGTCATACTTCTGTAACTGTTTTGAATACCTTCCCAAACTTCCTCCAAACTATAGGTCCAAACTCCGTCTATATAACTGTTCGTCCATCCGTGTTCACCTGTAGCAATCGTTTTGTTATTATTATCAAGTAAGACTGCCTTGATACGTGTCGAGCCCATTTCAATACCTAAAACGGTTTTCCCGTTATTAATAATTGCTTGTATTTTTGATTTTGCCTCACTCATAAATAAACCTCTTTCTTTTAATTGTTACTTTTAAAAGTTTTATTTCTGTTATTTAAGATATATTTCCAGTTTACTTAACTTTTTGACTTTGTCATTAAATCAAAGGCTACGGCAAGAAGCAGTACTGCCCCTTTTATACCTTGTTGCCAGTCAATTCCAAGACCAACTAAAGACATGCCATTATTTAAAACTCCCATAAATAACCCACCGATAATAGCTCCAATAATAGTTCCTTTCCCTCCAGATGTCGATGCGCCACCTATAAAACAAGCTGCGATTGCATCAAGCTCAAACATTGTACCTGCTTTTGGAGTTGCTGCGTTTAGCCTTGCCGCAAATACTATTCCTGAAAGTGCCGCCATGACACCCATGTTTACAAATACCCAGAATACAAGTTTTTTAGTTTTTACTCCTGAAAGGCTCGCTGCCTTTTCGTTCCCACCTAGAGCATATATATGTCTTCCAAGAACTGTTTTTTTGGTTATAAATGTATACACTGCTATTAAAGCGAAGAGTAGTACTAGTACATTTGGGATTCCCTCATACGTGGCAAGGGTTACAGTAAACCAGTTTATTATAAAGACCACAAGCAACTGTTTTACAATGAAAAAATTTAATGGCAGTACTTCAAGTTCGTATTTTTGCTGAGTTTTTCTGTTTGAAAACTCTGAGTATACGAATAGTGCCGACAGTATTATACCTATAAGAACTGTTGTAATATGTATCCCGTTTCCTTTAAAAAAGTCAGGAATGAATCCAGAGGAGATTAGTTGGAACTCTTTTGGAAATGGAGCAAGAGAACGTCCTCCAAGAGCTACCATTGTAAAACCCCTAAACATAAGCATTCCACCTAGTGTAACTATGAAAGCCGGTATCTTAACATATGAAATCCACAAACCTTGAAATGCACCTATTAACGCCCCTACTAACAACGATGCAAGAATAGCTATTAAAAAGTGTACTTTCATATTTACTATTAATATAGCCGATATCGCCCCGACAAATGCCGCAATAGATCCAACCGATAGGTCGATATGAAATGCAACGATGACCAACAACATGCCAATTGCCAAAATTAAGATATAGCTATTTTGAAGAATCATATTGGTAATATTAAGTGGTTGAAATAATACCCCGTCTGTTATAATTTGAAAAAACACCATAATTGCAAGAAGTGCAAGAATCATCCCATATTGCCTAATATTGCTTTTGAACATTTCCTTTAAGGATATATTTTTTGTTTTACTTTTTAAATCCTCTGCTCTATCCATTGTTATATTTGAGTCTAAAACTTTTCCACTCATGGTTTCCTCCCTTAAATTTTATAATTCTAAAAAGCTTAAACAGCCTTATCTTTAACTACACATTTCATTATTTTTTCTTGAGATGCATCTTTTCGAGACATTTCCCCTGTAATTTTTCCTTCGTTCATTACATAAATCCTATCGCACATTCCTAAAATTTCAGGAAGTTCAGAAGAGATAATCAGTATCCCTTTTCCTTCGGCAACAAGCCGGTTTATAATTGTATATATTTCGTATTTTGCGCCAACATCAATTCCACGTGTTGGTTCGTCAAGTATAAGAATATCTGGTTCAGAAAATATCCATTTACTTAGAACAACTTTTTGTTGATTTCCACCGCTTAGATTTCCTGTTTTCTGGAGTATAGAAGAACACTTTGTTTTCATATGTTTTCTTAATTTTTCCGCTACTAATATCTCTTCATTTTCATTTATAATATAATTTTTAGATATTTTTTTCAGATTTGTAAGAGTAGTATTTTTCTTTATGTCATCATCTAAAACAAGTCCTAATTCTTTTCGGTCTTCTGTTACATATGCAATGCCACAATCGATGGCTTTGCTGACAGTTGTTGGATGTATTTCTTTACCATACTTAAGCACTTGCCCGCTAATTTTTTTACCGTAAGACTTTCCGAATATACTCATCGCAAGTTCGGTTCTTCCAGCACCCATAAGACCAGATATGCCAACAACTTCTCCACTTCTTATGTTGAAATTAACATCATGGATTACTTTCCTGCCGTCATGTAGAGGATGGTAAACATTCCAATTTTTAACTTCAAACATTACGTCTCCTATATTTATTTTTCTGTCCGGATAACGATTAGTTAGGTCTCTTCCTACCATCCCTTTTATGATTCGGTCTTCGTCTACATTATCTTCTTTGTAGTCAAGTGTTTCTATTGACTGCCCGTCCCTTATTACAGTAATGGAATTTGCAACTTTTCCTATTTCATTTAATTTGTGTGTAATGAGTATACATGATATACCTTGTTTTTGTAGTTCAAGCATTAAATTTAATAAGTTTTCACTATCATCTTCATTCAGTGCCGCAGTAGGTTCATCAAGAATAAGGAGTTTTACTTTTTTAGAAAGAGCTTTTGCAATCTCTACAAGCTGCTGCTTCCCTACTCCTATATTTGTAATGAGCGTTCCTGGATGTTCGTTAAGTCCGACTTTTTCCATAAGTTCTTTTGTACGATTTATAGTTTCACTCCAATTGATAATACCTTTTTTTTGTACCTCATTACCTAAAAATATGTTTTCAGCAATTGATAAATCAGGTATAAGAGCTAACTCTTGATGGATGATTACTATGCCCAGATCTTCACTTTCTTTAATACCTTTAAATTCACAAACCTCACCATTAAATAATATATCTCCTGAATAGGTCCCATGTGGGTATACTCCACTCAGAACTTTCATTAGAGTAGATTTTCCTGCACCATTTTCTCCTACAAGTGCATGAATTTCTCCTTTTTTTACTTTTAAATTGACATTATCCAAAGCCTTAACCCCTGGAAATATCTTTGTTATATTTCGCATTTCTAGTATTATTTCAGACACTGTATATCCCCCTTTCTCTATATTTTAATTATTTTGACTGCAGCGGCACGTGCCGCTGCAGGTTAAGACACTATTTTAATTGATCAGCGGAATAGTATCCAGAATCAATTAATACCTCTTCAATATTAGACTTGTCTACAGATTCTGGAACTTCCAGGTATGCTGGTACGATCTTCACACCGTTATCATAAGTTTCAGTATCATTTACTTCAGGAGTTTCACCTTTTAATACAGCATCCATCATTTTAACAGCTCTATCCGCTAGTATCCTTGTATCTTTAAATACTGTAGAAGTTTGTTCTCCCATCAGAATTGATTTAACAGAAGGTAATTCGGCATCTTGCCCTGTAATTACAGGCATAGGTTGTCCAGCAGAACCATATCCAATACCTTTTAACGAAGAGATTATTCCTATGCTTATACCATCATAAGGCGAAAGAACCGCATCGACTCTATTTTTTCCATAATATCTGCTTAATAGGTTGTCCATTCTTGATTGAGCAGTAGCTCCATCCCATCTTAAAGTAGCAGCTTGACTAAACTCGGTTTGCCCACTTTTAACAACTAATTTACCAGATTTTATATATGGATTTAATACAGACATAGCTCCGTCAAAGAAAAAATAAGCATTGTTATCATCAGGAGAACCGGCAAAAATTTCAATATTCAAAGGTTTTTTTGCATTTTCCAGGTCAAGGGCTTCTACAATATATGTTCCTTGTAGCACCCCAACTTTAAAGTTATCAAATGTTGCATAATAAGAAACATCCCCGCTGTTTCTTATTAACCTGTCGTATGAAATAACCGGTATTCCTGCTTCGCCAGCTTTTCTAAGTACATCTGACAGCGCCTCTCCGTCAACAGCTGCAACAACAAGAGCAGAAACTCCTCTGGTTATCATATTTTCAATTTGAGCAATTTGGTTTTCCACAACGTCCTCAGCATATTGTAGATTTGTTTTATATCCAAGCTCTTCAAATTTTGCCACCATGTTGTTTCCGTCATCAATCCACCTTTGAGATGATTTTGTCGGCATGGAGATTCCAATTGTCTTAGCTTTTTCTTTAGTTTCCCCTCCGCAACCAGTCATCGCTAAACCAAGAATCAACAGAATAACAAAACTCACTAACTTTTTCATTAAAATACCTCCCCATATTTTTTATTACAATATTTAAATTCCACCACAACATTTTTGTTAAGGTTTATTGTAAGAACAACTTCATTAATACCCACATCCCTCCATTTATTACTTACAGTATTCAAGTCTAATTGTAATAATCCTATTAAGTTTAAGAAGAAAGGTCTCGGTTTTACTCGAGTAAAATGAAAGAGCGATAAAAACTCGAGAAACACATTTCATGAATTTACTCGAGTAAATTACAAGATAAAAAAATATAAAATATTTGCAACTATTTTGATCTCTACAGCCAGCACTCTGAGCAAATATAGATCATCCGCTTCTGTTATGATTAATGTTACCTCATCATTTTTATTTTGTCAATAATTTTTTGTCAAAAATTTGATCGCTTTTTTCTGTAGATGTGTAAAATGCGTGCAAATAAAAGAAAAGCTGTAGTTTTTGATTAGTTTAAAATATTAAGTAAAATTCATTTTTTATAAAAACAATATCCGTATTTTCAAAAAACTATATTTTTATTTGGCGTATTTAGCGTCAAGCACTTATTACTGATAGATAATCTTTATTAAGATTATCTTGAATTTTATATGTTATAGTTGTAATATAGTATATAAATAACAAATTGAACTTATTATCAATTTAATTAAGCAGTAATAATTAGCATTAAACTAGAACTTTTTTAATATTACAGCTAATGCTATATTAAAAAATATAAGAAGTGTTAAATTTTTTATTGTTTGCTTTTTTTAAAATGGCATGCAATTATTAAAAAAGTTTACGGAGGAAGTATTATGGTTAGTAGAGTTACCAGAAAAGATGTAGCTAAAGATGCGGGTGTTTCAACTGCTACAGTTTCTAATGTTATGAATAATAAAGATTTTGTGAGCGAAGAGTTGAGAGAAAGAGTTTTGGCTTCAGTTAAAAGATTAGGTTATAAACCAAATCTTACGGCAAAAAGCTTGAAAACTGCAATTTCCATGCAAATTGCAGTTATTACAAATGATATCACAAATCAATTTTTCACTGAAGTTATAGTTGGTATTGAAGAGGAAGCATATAAATATGGTTATACAATAACCATAATAAATTTGGCTGATAGAGATTTTAATATAGACATTATTTTGGAAAGACAATATGACGGTGTATTTGTTATGACAGATAACGTATCTATGCACGATCTGAAGAATATAGCGGATAGAAATATTGCTACAGCTTTTTTTAGTAATATTAGCAATAAGGATATAGAAGATTTTTCAGAAGATATCATTATGTTTTGCCCTGATGAGTATACAGGGGCAAAAAATCTTTTTCAATATTTAATTGATAATGGTCATGAAAAAATAGCCTTCTTTTCCTCGAGAAGACTGAAACAGGGTGTAAAATCCAAAGATATGAGATTAAGAGCATATGTTGATGCCTTGGAAGAAAATGACATAGAGTTGGATGAGTCATTAATGGATTTTAATACAAATGATATAAAGAAAATTGTCACGGCAGCTCATAAAATTTTGACGTCTGAAAATAGACCTACTGCCATTTTTGCTGGAAATGACTACTATGCAATGATTACAGTTTCAGTAGCAAAAAGCCTGGGCTTTGATGTACCGAGAGATATATCAATAGTTGGCTTTGACAATATACCAATGAGTAGCATCTTTAGCCCTAAAATAACAACTGTGGATATGCCTAAAAGAAATATGGGGGTATTGGCATTTAAAGAAATGATGGAAAAAATGAATGGGAAAACTTTAAAACCTGTGGTTTTTCCTACAAAATTAATAGTCAGAGAATCAAGCGGTAAAAAAAATTAATTTTTAGGGTTGATAAAATTAATTTTATGAGGTAAACTAAGATTAATAGTTTACTCGAGTAAATAGGTCCGCTTCTATTTCTCGGATTTTTAAGTTAGGTTAATTTTTTCAAAAATTATTTTTTTACAAAAATATTTACTCGAGTAAAAGTGGAAAGTTTATTCTGATAAGGAGTGATTTATGAAAAGAAATCTTGTAAAGAAATTATTACTAACACCATTACAAAAAAAGAAAGCAATTCAGTTGTTAAAAAGTACTAGATATGGCAAAAATAACTATGTTGGATCTAAATTAGCTTAGGCAACCTCGCAGGACTATTTAAAAATACAAAAGGGTACACTATTAGAGAAAATAAAAAAATTTACCACAATATTTACTCGAGTAAATATTGTGGTAATCAGGGAGGATTAAAATGGATTTTGTAAAAAAACTTGAAGTTTGGTTTATAACAGGAAGTCAGCATTTATACGGTGAGGAGACCTTAAAACAAGTAGCAGAAGATGCGAAAAAAATAGCTGAGGGTTTGGATAAAACGGGTAAATTTCAAATTAAAATAGTCTGGAAACCTACAGTGAAGACTCCGCAAGAAATATATGATATGTGCCAAGAAGCAAACTACTCTAAAAATTGTATAGGTTTAATCACGTGGATGCACACTTTCAGCCCAGCAAAGATGTGGATTAAAGGGTTGAGCTCACTACAAAAACCTTTTGTACAGCTACATACACAAGCAAATAGAGACATCCCTTGGTCGACTATTGATATGGACTTTATGAATTTGAACCAGACTGCACACGGTGGAAGAGAATTTGGGTTCATAGGAAGCAGACTTAGACTTGAGAGAACTGTAGTAGTAGGGTATTGGGAAGACGACGAGGTGCAGGAAGAACTTGATGTATGGTTCAGGGCTGCAACTGCATGGTATGACAGCAGAAATGGGAAAATAGCAAGATTTGGCGACAATATGAGAGAAGTTGCAGTAACAGAAGGGGATAAGGTAGAAGCTCAGATCAAATTCGGTTACTCTGTAAACGGATATGCAATGGGGGACCTTGTAAAATATGTGGATGCTGTAACTGAAAAAGAGATAGATGAACTGGTAAAAATATATGAAAGCGACTATATAGTGGACCCTAAACTGCTTGAAGGCGGGGGAAAAAGACAATCTTTACTTGATGCCGCAAAACTTGAAGTAGGCATGAGAAAATTTTTAGAAGACGGAGAGTTTGTAGGGTTTACGACTACTTTTGAAAATCTATACGGTCTGACTCAACTTCCTGGACTGGCTTGTCAAAGACTAATGGAAATGGGGTATGGCTTCGGTGCTGAGGGAGACTGGAAACACTCGGCACTTGTAAGGGCTATGAAAGTCATGGGGTACGGCCTAAAAGGCGGGACTTCATTTATGGAGGACTATACTTATCATTTTGATAATAAAAACATGCTGGTACTGGGGTCTCACATGTTGGAAGTTTGTCCTAGCATAGCAGATGGCAAACCAAAACTAGAAGTACATCCACTAGGAATAGGCGGAAAAGATGACCCTGTAAGGATGGTATTCAACGTACCAGAAGGACCGGCGATAAATGTATCGGTGATGGATATGGGAAGCAGATTCAGAATGGTGGTAAATGAAGTGGAGTGCGTGAAGCCTTTGGAAGACTTACCGAAGCTGCCTGTAGCAAGGGCTGTATGGAAAGCTATGCCGGATCTAAAAACAGCAGCAGCCTCTTGGATATTTGCAGGTGGAGCACACCACACAGGGTTCAGCCAGGCTGTGACTACAAAACACATGAAGATATTTGCTGAGATGGCAGGAATAGAAATAGTGGTTATAGACGAGAACACAAAGGTTGATGAATTTAAAAAAGAGCTTAAGTGGAATGATCTATATTTCCATTTAGCAAAAGGGATATAGACGGATAACAAAGTGAGGAAAGTGAGGAAAGAAATGCTTGAAAAATTAAAAGAAGAAGTATTCAAAGCAAACCTAGAGCTTCCCAAAAGAGATCTTGTTACATTCACTTGGGGAAATGTAAGTGGAATAGACAGGGAAAAGGGACTCGTTGTTATAAAACCAAGCGGAGTGGAGTATGACAATATGAAGCTAGAAGATATGGTTGTCGTTGATATGGAAGGAAATGTTGTCGAAGGGAAATACAAGCCCTCATCAGATACTCCAACACATATCGAGCTATACAAAGCATTTGAAAATCTTGGGGGAGTAGTACATACCCATTCCACTTGGGCAACGATTTGGTCGCAGGCAGGAAGGGACATAAAAGCATATGGAACTACCCACGCAGACTATTTCTTTGGTGATATACCCTGCACCAGAAAAATGACCCCTGAAGAGATAAAGGGAGAGTATGAAAAAGAAACTGGGAAAGTAATCATAGAAACTTTTAAAAACAGAAACATAAGTGCGGATGATATTCCGGCTGTTTTAGTTAACAGCCACGGACCTTTTGCGTGGGGGAAAGATCCAATGGATAGCGTACATAATGCCGTGGTTTTAGAGGAACTTGCTCAGATGGCGTTTCAAACAGAGAGCTTGAATAAAGAAGTAAGCAAAATGCAGGAGGAACTTCTGAACAAACATTTTCTACGAAAACATGGGGCGAATGCATACTACGGACAAAAATAACCAAGTGTTTTAGAATTTTTAAGGAGAATAAAGATGACGTTAAAAAAAATTAAATACGGACGTCTGGAAAACGGGTGCAAGGTCACAAAATACGTCTTATCCAACGAAAAAATACAAGTGGGAATACTTAGTTACGGAGGAATAGTGGATGAAATATTGGTTCCTGACAAAAACGGAAATTTCGAGAACGTTGTCTTAGGATTTGAAAAGCTAGAAGACTATATTGAAAAATCGCCTTACTTCGGTTGCATAGTTGGGAGAGTGGCCGGAAGAATAAAAGGCGGAGAATTCAAACTAAACGGAACTGTATATCCACTTGAAAAAAACGAGAATCAAAATACCATACACGGCGGAATAAACAATCTCAGCAAAAAAAACTGGAAAGTTGAAGAAATTGAGAATGGCATAGTTCTTAATTACACAAGTCCACATTTAGAAGGAGGATTTCCGGCGGAAGTTGAATTTAAAGTGAGCTATATAATAGAAGAAAGCTCTCTTATAGTCAAGTATGAGGCTCGTCCTGACCAAGATACTATATTAAATTTAACAAATCATACTTATTTTAATCTAGCAGGCAATTTAAAATCAAATGTGCTAGACCATTCTTTAAAAATAGATGCGGATTATTTTTTGCACTTAGATAAGGAAAGCATTCCTACCGGGAAATTTGAGGATGTAGAAAATACTCCATTTGATTTTAGAAAAGAGAAAAAAATAGGTAAAGAACTTTTTTGCGGAAATTCCCAAATTGAAATTGTTGGATGGGGGTACGACCACCCTTTTGTTCTTAGACAAGGCCACAAGCCAGAGATTGTTTTGCATGAAGAAAAATCTGGCAGAATCTTGGAAGTTTCGACTAGTGAAAAATCGGTAATAGTTTATACTGGAAATCAATTGGGAAATGAGGGCGTATTAAAAGATGGCGTTTTATCAAGAAAATATCTTGGGGTATGTTTAGAGACACAGGATTTTCCAAATTGTATAAACGAAGACAATTTCGAAGACATTGTTTACAATAAAAATAATATCTACACAAGTGAAACCAGGTATAAATTTTCTATTCAAGGATAAAAAAATAAAAAATTAATAATAAGGAGAGAAGAATGAAACTATTTATTGACACGGCAAATGTAAATGACATCAAAAAAGCACACGATATGGGGGTGATATGTGGGGTTACAACAAACCCGTCTTTGATAGCAAAAGAAGGAAGGGATTTCAAGGAAGTGGTCACAGAAATAACTTCTATTGTTGACGGGCCTATAAGTGCAGAGGTAATTTCGCTTGAAGCAGCTAAAATGCTGGAAGAAGCGCTGGAGCTTGCTAAAATCCACGAAAATATAGTTATCAAACTTCCAATGACAGTGGACGGACTAAAAGCGTGCAGTGCACTGACTAAAAAAGGGATAAAAACAAATGTAACCCTTATATTTACTGCCAGCCAAGCACTTCTTGCAGCAAGAGCAGGAGCCACTTATGTAAGTCCGTTTTTGGGAAGGCTTGACGACGTCGGTGTAAACAGCATAGAACTTATAGAGGATATAGTTGCAATTTTTAATACGCACGGTATAAAAACAGAGATAATCGCAGCAAGTATAAGAAACCCGCAGCATGTTAAAGAAGCTGCTAAAGCAGGAGCCCATATTGGGACTATCCCTTATTCTGTAATAGAAACGATGGTGGGACACCACTTGACTGATGCTGGGATAGAGAGATTCTTAAAAGATTGGGATAATGCAAAAAAATAGATTTTAGGATCGGTTTACTTTGGTCTTTATAATTATAGGAGGAAATGATAAATGGTAAATATACCTTATTTGAAATCAACAGCTAATGCGATAAGAAAAGATATAGTGCAGATGATATGTGCTTCAAAATCAGGTCACCCAGGAGGATCGCTTTCATCTGCTGACATAATGACGACTTTATACTTCCACGAAATGAACGTTGATCCTAAAAATCCTAAAATGGATGGCAGGGATAGGTTTATACTGAGCAAAGGACACGTAGCCCCGCTTCTCTATGCGGCTCTTGCGCATAAGGGATATTTCGATAGAGAAGAACTCTGGAAACTTAGAAAATTCGGTGCGATGCTACAAGGTCATCCTGATCTGAAAAGAATTCCTGGGGTGGACATATCGAGTGGGTCACTGGGTCAGGGGTTATCTGTGGCAAACGGCATGGCTTTGTCTGCAAAAATTTATGGGGAAAATTATAGAACTTACGTCCTTATGGGAGATGGAGAGCTCCAAGAAGGACAGGTATGGGAAGCTGCAATGACGTCTGCTCATTATAAACTCGATAATCTTGTGGCATTTGTGGATGCAAACGGACTTCAAATAGACGGTAACGTAGAGGATGTAATGGGGATAGAACCGCTTGACAAAAAATGGGAGAGCTTCGGCTGGAATGTGTTAAAGGTAGACGGACATGATTTTGAGCAGATCATAGGTGCCTTGGATAAAGCTAAGGAAACAAAAGGTAAGCCTACGATGATAATAGCCAAAACAACTAAAGGTAAAGGGATATCTTTTATGGAAAATGTATGTGAATTCCACGGGGTAGCTCCTACCGAAGAAGAAACACAAAAAGCTATAGCAGAACTTCAGCTAGTTGAACAAATTGAGTCATAAAAATAACGGAGGTTAATATATATGAAAAAAGCTACGAGACAGGCTTACGGGGAGGCTTTGGCCAAGCTGGGACAAAAAAATAATGATGTAGTGGTGCTAGATGCTGATCTTTCAAAATCCACGAAGACAGCGATATTTCAAAAAGAGTTCCCTGAAAGACATATAAATATTGGTATTTCAGAAGCTGACCTTATGGGGACGGCGGCGGGATTTGCTACAACTGGAAAGATAGCTTTTGCTTCGACATTTGCTGTATTTGCTGCAGGAAGGGCCTTTGAGCAGATAAGAAATACAGTGGCATACGCCAACCTAAATGTTAAAATATGCGCGACCCATGCGGGGATAACTGTAGGTGAAGATGGGGGATCACACCAATCCATCGAGGATGTTTCACTTATGAGGTCGATACCTGGAATGACGGTTTTATCCCCTGCCGATGCCACGGAAGCAGAAAAAATGGTGTTTGCCGCAGCCGAGCACAACGGGCCTGTATACATAAGGTTTGGAAGACTTAATACTCCTGTTCTTTTTGATGAGTCCTATGAGTTTAAGATAGGGGAAGCCAACACTTTAAAAGACGGGAATGATGTGGCAATAATGGCAACAGGTATGCTGGTTGCAGAGGCAGTAGAAGCTGCAAAAAAACTTGAAGAAGAAGGAATTTCTGCAAGGGTAATCAACGTTGGGACCATAAAACCGCTTGATAAAGATACAATATTGAAAGCTGCAAAGGAAACCAAGTTTATAGTTACAGCCGAAGAGCATTCTATTATAGGAGGCTTAGGAAGCGCTGTGTCAGAGTACCTTTCGGAAACTTATCCTACAAAAGTAATAAAAATAGGGATAAACGACCAGTTCGGGCAAAGTGGTGACGGAGCTGAGCTTATGAAGTTTTACGGTTTAAGTGCTGAAAATATAGTCGAAAAAATAAAAAATAATATTTAAAATTATATAACACCCCTTCTTTCTTTAGTTGCAAAACAGGTATTATTCAGATACCTGTTTTTGCATATATAGAATATTTGAATATATAATAATTAAATTTATGCTAGACTAAAAAATTGTATAAAAAGAAAAAATAAGATAATTCGTATAAATAATTAGTGGTAATATTTTTATTACTTAAACTTGTCACAACATTACCTAGATTAATGTGAGGTGGGAAGATGAAAAATTTTAAAGTTGTATTATTTTTACTATGTCTATTTATTTTAGTTGGATTTTTAACATTATTTTTAAAAGAAAAAGGAAAGAGTGAAAAAACTAAAAAAGTCAAAATAGGAGTAACTATTTCGTTTGAAGATGAATTCAGAAGCTATATAAAGAAAAGTATGCAGGAATACAAGGAAAATTTTGGTGATGATGTAGAGGTAATTTACACCGAGGCAAAGGGTGATCAAGAAAAGCAGGATGCTCAAGTAGAAAAATTTATAGAAGCAGGCATGGATGCTATTATAGTTTTACCGGTTGATGTAAACTTTACTTCTAATATGACAAGAATGGCAATGGGGGCAAAAATACCAATTATTTATGGGAATAATTTCCCGGATGAATTTAAGGCTGGAGAACTCCCTAAAGGAGTATATTTTGTGGGTTCCAAAGAAAAAACAGCAGGGATAATACAGATGGATTATTTAGTAGAAAAATTAAGTGGTAAAGGTAATGTGGCAATCTTGATGGGGGATCTTGTTCATGCAGCCACTTTTGAAAGAACGGCAGGGATTGAAGAGGTGGCAAAAAAATATCCGGGTATAAAAATTGTAGATAAAGAAACCGCCAAGTGGCTAGCTCCATTAGCAGAAAGTGTGGTTGAGCAGTGGATGGAAGAAGGCGTGCAAATAGATGCAATTGCATCGACTAATGATGAAATGGCAATAGGTGCTATAAGGGCACTTGAAAGGTACGGTAAATTAGGAGATGTAATGGTTTTGGGTGTGGATGCTACGAGAGAAGGTCTAAACGAGTTGGCGGCAGGTAGATTAACTGCTACAGTTTTTCAAGATTCAAAAGAGCAAGGGGAGGGGCTTTTAGATACTGCTATTAAGGCTGCAAGAGGAGAAAAAACTCCAAATGAACTTTGGATTCCATTTCAGCTTGTTACCTCTGAAAATTATAAAGAGTTCTTAAGCGCTGATTAATTAAAAATTTAAATATGATGTAGCAAGAAAAATCAAAACAAGTATAGAAAAAGCCTTTAGCATTAGCCAGAGGCTTTTTTAAGATATTACTTTTATTAAAATTGCTACTTACTTTAAAAGTAGTATTCTTACAGTCTAAGCCCTATAAATTTGCTACTAAAAATAAATTAAAGAATGACTTTAAAAATTTTTAATAGGTTATTCGATAGTCATAAACTTGAAATTTAGAAGGTTAGAAAGAAACTAAAAAATTAGTAAACTCTAATTTTTAGTCATAAGGGTTTTCCTTACGACGATGTTTATATTGAATCATTCTATTCTGTTTTAAAGAAAGAAGAATTGCATCACCACAAGTATTATGATTTCAAGATTGCAAATAAAGCAATCTTTGAGTATATAGAATCTTGGTAAAATAGAAAAAAGATTCACAGTGCAATAAATTACATGACTCCGCAACTAGCATAAAAGTTAAATTTTATTTATTATAAAAAAACGCTTACATTTATTGGCATATACATGAAAGAGATGAAATATATACTATTTTTTGTGAATAGTTTTCTGTAAAAAAAATTGTTATACAAAAGCGTGCGACAGAAAATCGACACGAACCAAGTTGTAATACAATTGCGGTCCTAATCATAAGCTTGCTTTTATATTGGAATTTCTTTATAATATATGAAAATAGTGTAAAAGTCTGGAGGAGTAGTCTGTGGAAAAAGAAAAAGCCAGTGACAGAGTTTTTAAATACATAGAGGAACGAATAGCTAATGGAATATGGAAACCAGGTGATAAGATTACACCGGAGCTTCAACTTGTTGAAGAGCTTGGTGTTAGTAGAATATCTGTAAGAGAGGCTATACAAAAGCTAGCAACTCTTGATATATTAGTGAAAAAAAGAGGTGGAGGGACCTTTGTAAATAAATTTGGTACTAGCAGCTATATGGCTGAAATTCTTCCGCTCCTTATATTGGGAGAGTCAAATTATAAGGAAATAATGGAATTTAGAAGCGCGATAGATGTAATAGGGGTAAAGCTTTTTGTAAAAAATGCTGACGATGAAACAGTTAACGAGTTAGAAAATATATATGAAAAGATGGAAGAAAATAAAGATAACCCTAAAGATTTTTTTGAATATGATATGATGTTTCATAGAGTCATAGCTAAGGGAACTGAAAATTCTATTTTTAATAAAATAACAGAGATGACTTTAAATATAACAAAATATTATGCGGTAGAGCAATACCATGAACTTACTTCAGAACAAAGGATAATAGAGCATAAACTTATATTAGAGGCCATAAAAAGTAGAGATGCTGAAATAGCGGCTATATACATGGACAGGCATATAAAAAGAACTATAAGAGATTTAGAGAAGACAAAATAATTTTAAATAATGTAATTTACTTTAAAAAATCAGCCTTATGGCTGATTTAATTTTTTAAAAAGTTGTAATACAAAAAAAGATTGACAAGATGATAAAAAAAATGGTAAATAATTAACAAGTTGTATTACAACTTTTGAGCAGTTTGGGATTATTGATTTTATTTAGTTCGTTTTATCACATATTTTTAACTAAATGAGAGATTAAGATTACCAAATTTTTTAAGAATCATATTATATTAGGGAGGATTTATATGAAAATAGTTGTTGCTATAGACTCATTTAAAGGTAGTCTTAGTTCTTCACGGCTTGGAAAAGCTATTGAAAATGGCATTAAAAAAGTATATAGTGATGCCGATGTAAAAAGAATACCAATAGCGGATGGAGGAGAGGGAACGGTAGAATCACTTGTTGAAGGAACTGGAGGAAAATTTATAAATGTTAGTGTAATGGACCCTTTAATGAGACCTATAGAAGCAAATTACGGGATAATGGGAGATAAAAATATTGCAGTTATTGAAATGGCTGCTGCTTCTGGACTTCCTTTAATTTCTGCTGAAGAAAGAAATCCTATGAAAACAACAACTTATGGAACTGGAGAACTTATAAAAGATGCTTTAAG
>QKCP01000038.1 GCA_003246855.1 Ilyobacter polytropus | reverse complement strand
AAACGAGAAGATTGTAACTAGAATTATTAATAGACAAGCTGTATTAAGCGACGTAGTAATTTAATATAAGAAAAATATAAATAGCGAATGAAGTATTGAAATACAAATAAAAAAGCTGTTCTGTCT
Organism: Ilyobacter polytropus; assembly: GCA_003246855.1. Lineage (GTDB taxonomy): Bacteria > Fusobacteriota > Fusobacteriia > Fusobacteriales > Fusobacteriaceae > Ilyobacter_A > Ilyobacter_A polytropus_A. The sequence continues at coordinate 7,117 of QKCP01000038.1, read as the reverse complement.
CAATTATTGAATAGAACAGCTTTTTTTATTTAAAATCCAAAAAAATTATATTTCTAAGACGTATCCGCCCCCTTTTTTACTTTTAAGCCACTCTTTTAATGGCGGGATCTTTCCTCTAAGTCTCTTCAGGTCGATCAAATACATCTATTTCATCGCCCCAGATATGATCCAATATCTTCTCTCTGCTGAAAATTAATCCTTGGTTTTCTATGAAATATTCTATTAGCTCAAACTCTTTTTTATCTATATCTATTTTCTCATCATCTAAAAAGCATGTTCTTATGCTTATATTAAGTTTTATACTTTCAAACTTTAATACTTCTATTTCTTCCTTAATCCGTTTTTTTAATATAATCATCAGCACTTAAGCTCAGCCCTTCAATTACGCTTTTTTGTTCGGTCTTAACTGTCAGCATTATTATAAAAGGAATTCCATAAGATATTTGATAAGATAGTTATGTAACTAGTTAGAAGACTGAGAAACTATTTGATGTTTTAGGATATAAATTATGAAAAGGTTAAGTGAAGGTTTCATTATCATTTTTTCCATAATTTTTATTATGTTTTTAGTATTCTTTATGACGAGCTACGGCAAAAAAAGAGGATAAAGTTATACTAATAGTAGGGAATCGATGTAAACCCGCAGGGTAAATTAACTGCTACAGTGCGGGCAGTTAGGGTGGAAGCGCACTTGAAATTGCAGTGAAAGTGGTTAGAGGTGAAAAGTGACTAGTATTACATGGATACCTTTTGAACTTGTGACGTCAGAAAATTATAAGGACGTGCTGGATAGGAATTAAAAATTGTAGATTAACTTCTGCCAGTATATCCTAAAAAATAGGTGTTTTTAAGAAGTTTTCTTTAAAAATCATAGTAAAACAAGGAACTAAATTGATAAAAAATACAAAAATAATTTCTAAAGTTAATTAATTATATTACGGCAATTTCAGTAAATAAAGCCTTTAGAAAAAATTAATTTCTAGGGTTAATAAATTCAATTAAAAGGATCCCAAATATAAGGAACTGCTGTTGTTGAGCCGTTTAAAATACTATATAATCAATGTAAAGATAGTCAATTTAATAAAAAGGTCGATTTTTCTGTATCGTCGACGAAATTTTAAGGGGTAATTTATGGTGAAAAATGAACACAATCACGTGAAAAGCAGCAGCATATCTAATATATTAGAGATAATAAGATTGGAAGGAATGATATCTAGAGTTGAAATAGCTGAAAAACTAGGTTTGACAACTGCTAGCATATCAAAACTTACAAAAAAATTAATTTTAAAAGATTTTGTGGTAGAAGAAAAGTCTGAAAAGAAAAGCAGCGGGGGCGGTAGGCCAAAAATCCTTTTGAAGCTTAACTCTGAAGTGGGCTATCTGATAGGAGTATACCTGGCACCTGAAAAAATACAGGTCCTACTGAGTGATCTTAATCTAGGGATAATCAAAAGAGATTCGAAATCCATAAAAAAAGTTGGAAAAAACGATATACTTGCGCAGCTGTATTCTATGCTGGATTCTATTATTTCTGAAGTGCCAAATGAAAAGGTATTTGGTATAGGGGTTGCCATGAACGGTATGGTTGACCCGATTGAAGGGGTATCGATTTTTTCGCCCCACTACAACTGGCACAACTTCTATTTGAAAAAAGAGCTAGAAAAAAAATACAAGCTTCCAGTAATTATGGATAATGATGTGAGGGCCATGGCGTTGGGGGAAATGAAGTTTGGTGCTGCAAAGGGGCAAAATGACTTTGTGTTGATAAACATAGCAAACGGAATAGGATCGGGCATAGTTATAGACGGCAGGCTGCACAGAGGGGTAAACTTCAGCGCAGGCGAAGTTGGTCACTTAACCATAGACAGTACTATAGAAGAGAGGTGCTCTTGCGGTAGCAAGGGTTGCTTGGAACTACTGGCTTCTAATTGGGCAGTAGTAAAAAGAGCCAAGAGTAAAATTGAAAGCAAGGGTGAGTCAAAATATCTTTTGGATAAAGGGGACAGTCTGGATGTAGAAGACATTTGTCATGCTGCCAATGAAGGGGACCAGCTAGCCAGGGAAATAATAGAAGAAACCGCATGGTACATATCTCTTGGAATAAGACATCTTATAAACCTTTTGAATCCTGGGATGATAGTGCTGGTTGGAAAGTTAAATACTTGCGGTGATCTATTTTATAAGGAGCTTGGAAGGCTTATAAAAGAAAATGCACTTATAGACCCCATAAGGGAGATAAGTATAAAACCATCATTTTTAGAAGACGATGCTGCAACCGTAGGGGCTGCAACCTTGGTTTTAGAGAATCTGTTTAAAGGAAGAGGAATAGTCAAGGTATAATCCTGAATAATTTGTATGCACAAAATATATATAATATTGGGTTGGTAGAGTTTAGATTTTAGGCTAGTCTAATACAAAATTAAAAGTTGTGGAGGGGAAAATGAGGGGGTTAAAAGATAAATTTATAGAAGTGTTCAGCAACAACGATATGGAGGAGATCAGAGAATTCTTTTCACCAGGAAGGGTGAACCTGATAGGGGAGCATACGGATTACAATGGGGGGCATGTATTTCCTTGTGCACTCAGCTTCGGGACTTATGCTGCGGCTAGGCTGAGAAGAGACAAAAAAATAAGGCTGTACTCTGGGAATTTTGAAGATTTAGGGATAGTTGAGTTTGACTTGGACACCTTGGAATACGAAGAAGCCCACGATTGGGCAAATTACCCAAAAGGGGTGCTTAAGGTTTTTAAAGATGAAGGATACGCAGTTGAGAACGGTTTTGAAGCTTTTTTCTTTGGAGACATACCTAACGGAGCAGGTCTTTCTTCCTCGGCCTCAATAGAACTAGCGGCTTCTGTGATTTTAAAGGGCCTGTTTAGCTTGGATGTGGATATGATAAGTATGGTCAAGATGAGCCAAAAAGCAGAGAATCAATTTGTTGGGGTAAATTGCGGGATAATGGATCAGTTCGCCATTGGAATGGGGAAAAAGTCCAAAGCGGTTCTTTTGGACTGTAATACTTTAAAATACGAGTATGCACCTGTTGAGCTTAACAACGCCTCTATAATAATAGCAAATACAAACAAAAGGAGGGGGCTAGCCGACTCAAAATACAACGAAAGAAGAAGCCAGTGCGAGAGGGCGTTATCACAGCTGCAAAAAAAATTAGAGATAAAAAGCCTGGGTGAGTTAAGCTTAGAAGAATTTGAAGAAAATAAGCACCTCATAGAAAACGAAATCGACAGGAAGAGAGCCAAACATGCAGTTTACGAGAACCAAAGAACACTAGAAGCTGTTAGTTGCTTGGAAGCTGGAGACATAGAAAAATTCGGGCAGTTAATGAATGAATCTCATATATCCCTAAGGAATGACTATGAGGTTACCGGTTCAGAATTAGACGCCCTGGTAGAATCGGCTTGGGATGAAGAAGGGACAATCGGATCAAGGATGACTGGCGCTGGTTTTGGGGGATGTACAGTAAGCATAGTAAAGAATGAAAATATAGACGGATTCATAAAAAATGTAGGTGAGAGATACACGGAAAGAACCGGACTGATAGCTGATTTCTATATAGCCAGCATCAGTGACGGAGCTAGGGAGATAGGCAGCTAATGAAAATATATGAGGAAAACGGCATATCTATACCCGGACTTGGAAGCATATATAAATATATAATAGAAAATAGCAATGGATTTAAAGTAGGTATAGTAAATTGTGGTGCTGCAATAACTGAAATATTTACCCCAGACAGAGAGGGCAGACTTGAAAATGTGGTTTTGGGATATGCAAATATAGCGGATTATGTCGAAAACCCGGCTTATATTGGATGTGTGGTCGGGAGAACAGCTGGAAGAGTATCTAAGGGATGTTTTACCCTAAACGGCGTTGAGTACAAACTGGATAAGAATAACGGTGAAAACAACCTGCATGGAGGGGCATATGGAATAAGCAAAAAACTGTGGGACGTAGATGAGACGAGAGATGGGCTGATTCTATCTTGCAGGAGTAGACACCTAGAGGGAGGATTCCCGGGGGAAATTGATTTTAAGGTAAGGTATACTGTTACAGATGAGAACAGCTTGAAAATAGAATACCTAGCGATACCTGACAGGGAAACAATAATAAATATGACAAACCATAGTTATTTTAATCTTTCCGGGAATATGCGTGTTGGAGGTGAGAAGCAGCTATTGCGGATAGGGTCAAACACTTTCTGCAGGGTGGGTGGATGAGGACACCCTACCTACGGGTGAGTTAGTACCAGTGGCTGGTGGTAACTTTGATTTTAGGAGGTTGAGGGGAATAGAAGACGGCCTTAAAAACGTAGGGTACGATCATGACCTAAAAATCGCAAAAGGCTATGATCACCCCTTTGTCTTGAACACTGAAACCCCGCAAATAACACTTATTTCTCAAGAAAGCGGCAGGCAACTTGAGATAGAAACCGACCAAAGGGTGGCAGTGTTATATTCTGGGAATTATTTGGAAGAGTCTATAAACCTAAGCGGAGGCGTGGCTTCCAAAATAAACCTAGGGGTATGCCTTGAAACGCAGGATTATCCGGATGCTCTAAATGTATCGGGGTTCCATGTGGAAATTTATTCTCCTGAGAGGATATATAAGTCCAAAAACGAGTGGAAATTTTCAGCAAAAAATAATTTTAATTAAAGCATAGCTTATGACATTTGTCAGTGAATAGGATGAATGATACGAGCAATTAAATTTAAATGGTTAACAAAATTAATTTGATATTGCTTTGAGTTTTGTGTTAAGCTGTTTCTGCTTACTGGGAATGTTTGAAATATTATTTTGTAAGCATAATTTTATGAGTAAAATCAGGAATTGAAAGTACAAATAGCTGAAAAAATTAAGATAAAATAAGGAGGTAAAAATGGCAGTATTAGTTTGCGGAGGAGCAGGATATATAGGTAGCCACGCAGTGGCTAGATTGGTCGAAAAAGGTGAAGAGGTAGTTGTTGTAGATAACTTATACAAGGGGCATAGAAGGGCTGTGCCGGAAAATGTAAAGCTTTACATAGGAGATTTGGCGGACGAATGCTTTATGATGAGGGTGTTTGAAGCTAATGAGATAGATTCTGTTATACACTTTGCAGCTGACTCACTTGTAGGAGAAAGTGTGGAAAAACCTTTAAAATATTATGAAAATAATGTGTATGGAACACTTTGTTTGTTGAAAGTAATGGCAAGGTTTGAAGTTAGCAAAATAGTGTTTTCATCCACAGCAGCAACCTATGGAGAGCCTGAAAACATACCCATACTTGAAACTGATAAAACTGAACCAACAAATCCTTATGGGGAAACAAAATTAGCAGTTGAAAAAATGCTCAAGTGGTGTGAGAAAGCCTATGGAATAAACTATGTCGTATTAAGGTATTTTAACGTCGCTGGGGCTCATGAATCAGGGCTTATAGGTGAGGATCATAATCCAGAAACCCACCTCATACCTCTAGTACTTCAAGTAGCTCTTGGTAAAAGGGAAAAGATATATATGTATGGGGATGATTACGATACCCATGATGGTACCTGTATAAGGGACTATATACATGTAATGGATTTAGTCGATGCACATATACTAGCTATAAAAAAGCTTAGAAATGGCGGGAAAAGCAGTACTTATAACTTGGGAAATGGTAACGGATTTACTGTAAAAGAAGTTATAGATACTGCCAGAAAGGTTACTGAACATGCTATACCAGCTGAAGTGGCACCCAGAAGGGCAGGCGATCCTGCAAAACTTGTGGCAAGTTCAGAGAAAGCGATGAAGGAACTTGGGTGGAAACCTGAATACAGCAGTCTCGAAAAAATAATAGAGAGTGCCTGGAATTGGCATAAGAACAACCCGGGTGGATATGTAAAATAGTTGTTTGGAGGACATATAATGATAGATATAAATGTTGAAATAGAGAGGCTTATAGACTACGGTTTAAAGAAAGGATTAATTAGGAAATGGGATATCTTAATCGTTAGAAATGCCATTTTGGAAGCTTTAAATTTAGATGAATACGAAACAGTGATAATAAAAGATGAAAGTCTGGATACGCCGACGGATATTCTGGAAAATATTTTGGACTGGGCCGCTGAAAAAGGAGTTCTTGAAGAAAATACAGTTACTTACAGGGACCTTTTAGACACTAAAATAATGGCTTGCTTAATGCCTAGACAATCTGAGGTGGTTGAAAAATTTTACAGTTTATCTGAAAAAAATGGGATGGATCGGGCTACGGATTACTATTATTCCATGTCGAAGGCATCCAATTACATAAGGACTGACAGGGTTGCAAAAAATCTTCACTGGTATGCACACACAGAATATGGGAATCTGGAGATAACAATAAACTTATCCAAGCCGGAAAAAGATCCGAAAGCAATAGCTGCTGCAAGAAACATGAGGCAGAGTTCGTATCCAAAATGTCTTTTATGTAAAGAAAATGCTGGCTATGCAGGAAGGGTTAATCATCCTGCAAGGCAAAATCACAGGATAATACCTTTAGAACTCGGAGATGATCAGTGGTATTTTCAGTATTCGCCTTATGTTTACTACAATGAGCACAGCATAATATTTTCAGAAGAACATGTTCCTATGAAGGTGTCGAAAAAGAGTTTTAAGAGGCTGCTGGAATTCACAGAAAAATTTCCGCATTACTTTATAGGTTCAAATGCAGATTTACCTATAGTCGGAGGATCTATACTCACGCACGACCACTTCCAGGGTGGAAAACATGAATTTGCAATGGCGAAAGCGCCAATAGAGAATGAGGTAAAGTTTACAGAATATCAGGATGTAGAAGCCGGGATAGTTAAATGGCCGATGTCGGTTTTGAGGATAAGGGGCAAAGACAGAGGGCAGTTAGCCACTCTCGCTGATGAAATTCTTAAAAAATGGAGGGCTTACTCAGATGAAAGCCTTGGGATACTAGCAGAAACAGACGAGCCTCACAATACAATAACCCCGATAGCAAGAAGAAGGGGTGAGTACTTTGAGCTGGATCTTGTTCTAAGGAATAACAGGACAAGCGAGGAGCATCCCCTCGGCATATTCCACCCGCACAGCGAGGTACACAATATAAAAAAAGAAAATATAGGTTTAATAGAGGT
>QKCP01000023.1 GCA_003246855.1 Ilyobacter polytropus | reverse complement strand
AAGGCGGTTGTCATCGGCGGTACAAAAGCCATGGCAGCAGCAAAAGAAAAACTTGAACAGGCTGTTGAAGGGACATCGATCCAGATCATAGACTATGTTCTTTACGGGAAAGACTGTACCTTTGCAACCGTTGAAAAATTGAAAGAACATCCGTCATTCGTTGAAGCAGATATGGTATTTGCTGTTGGAGGAGGTAAAGCTCTGGATACCTGTAAATGCCTTTGTCATAAGACGGAAAAGCCTATCTTCAGCTTTCCGACCATTGCTTCCAACTGTTCTGCATGTACGACGGTATCAATTATGTACAATGAAGATGGTACGTTCCTGAAGCCGTATTTTTTCTTGGAACCACCGATCCATGCATTCATAGATACGGAAATCATTGCAAAGGCGCCTTCTGTCTATATGTGGGCGGGGATCGGTGATACTTATGCCAAATATTACGAGGCAGATATTTCATCCAGAGGTGAAACACTGCCGCATTATACAGCCCTTGGGGTCAATACCAGCCGTATGTGCCTAGATCCGTTGATGATCTATGGCAAACAAGGATACGAAGACAATAAGAACAATATCTGTTCTTATGAATTGGAACAAACGGTTCTTGCGATTGTTGTGACGACCGCCATTGCCTCCATATTTCTGACAAGAGATTTCACACCGGATTATAACAGCGGATTGGCCCATGCGATTTTCTATGCATTGACAGATTTTCCTGTTATTGAGGAGAAGCATCTTCATGGTGAAGTTGTTGGATTTGGTATTTTGTTCGCCCTGTTGGTTGATGGCCAAGAGGAAGAATTCGAAAAAATCTATGCATTCAATCAATCCATAGGTCTTCCTACCAGTCTTGCGGATGTTGACATGGACCCGGAAACCTTTGCAGGTATCTTCAAGAACATTACCGAAATGTCTGACATCAACCACTATCCTTATAAGGTGACGGCAGAGATGCTGCAGGAAGCGATGGAAACTTTGGAAGCCCAAGTCGCTGAAGTTGCTTTGGAAGGATAACTGCTATAATGCAATTGTAGCTTTTTGTGGTGAACATTATTCTATAATGGAGAAATTAAAGTTTGAATTAATATTTGAAATAAATGAAGAAAATGTAGAATATGAAGACCGTGTCGAGGTAAAACTCAATACGGTCTCTTTTGTTTTTATTGAAAAAAAAATTAGCTTTTAGCTTTGTATAATGCTGAAAAAGGTTTGATAGAACCTAAAACCTTTGACACTTCAGACTATCATTGTTAGGGATGTGTGGAGAAGGCTTTTAAAGCTTACCTTAACTATGTCCATGTAGCTCAGGAAAGAAATATTATTTGAATGGTAGATAGAGGTATTGGGGGATTATTAGTTAATATTGAAGGGGTTTTTAATATTTCCTTGTAAATATATAGTGATACTTAAAATTTAGCATAAATTTAATAGACCTTATAATAATCAAGGAGGACTTTTTATGAAAAAATTATTAATATTATTAGCGGCCCTTTCATTAGTAGCATGTGGCGATAAAGAACTTAAAGAAGAGACCACAACAGAAACTGCGCCTGTAGTTTTAGAACAAGTTGTTGAGGAAGAAGCTTCAGATATGGGTATGGAGGAAGCTGCTGAAGCTACTGTAATGGAAGAAACTTCAGATATGGATATGAAGGAAGCTGTTGAGGCTACTACAATGGGAGAAACTTCAGATATGGATATGAAAGAAGTTGTGGAAGCCACTGCAATGGAAGAAGCTCCTTCTACTTATATTGTTAAAGAAGGAGATAATTTATTTAGAATAGGATTAAAGTATAATATGCTTTGGACGAAGATAGTTGAAGAAAATAACATTGAAAATCCAGATGATATTTATGTTGGTCAAGAGATTAAGATCCCTCAGAATTGAATTGGATTGTTGATAAGATTCTGAACGATTATGGTCGTGATACAGGTAGATCATGATTCACTTCCATCAAGAAATGCACGACTGCAAAAATTGCGGTCTTAAAAATAGTTAGAGCTAGGTATTGAAACCTAGCTCTTTTTTATTTTTGTAATATTGTGAATATAATTAAAAATCACTTTTCCAAATGCGAAATCCTTGATTAGCTATTATTTGATGTAAAAAAATAATATTTTTTTCAAACTATCAATAAGCATATTTACACTAAGATGTCACTACATATGGTTTTAATTTTGTGTAAAGAGAGGCAGGTTGATTTTGAAGATGTAAACCTATTTTGAGTCTTATAGTTTCTTTTTTAGTGTGTGTGGCATAAGCTTTATATGGGATCCTGTAGTTGGGATTCGATTTTTTTCAAACTAAATATTTTAAATAAGAAATAAAAAAGGAGCCAAACGACTCCAGGTGCTAAGTAAAAGCTTCTAAATCAATTAATTTTAAAATAGGTTATCTCAAAACAATAACTAAAAATCTAAAGAAAACTGTAAATAAACCCCATACTGATCTTCATTCAATAAATTTCTGATTTTTCTATCCCTTTCATTGATTAAGATCTGTATTTTATTTCCGCCATCTCCAGATGTGTGAAATCTCGTATATTCAGATTCGTAGTTGTTAATTATAGTTATGAATTGAACTCTTTGAGAATTTGATAATTTTAATACTTGAGCTAGTTCTTCTTTCTTCAGTTTTTTCCTATGTCCATATTTATGTCCACGCCCAGGTGAGTTATTTATTATCACTGTTTTTGATACAGTTGTCTTGGGCTCTTCATTTACTATTATTGTTAATTGTCCCTGCGAATAAATTGAAGATGGGGCTGTTAAAAATAAAGTTGCTGCAACAAAAAATAAAGATATTTTAATTTTCAAATGTAATCCTCCTTTATAGAAGTTTACAATGCTGTTTTTGAATTCCACAGCACATAAAACTCTATATTACTAATTGATTTTCATTCTAGCATAGCGTAAGCAAAAAGTCAAAATGGGAAAGCAGATAAAATTTAGAAATTTAAGCTCTTAACAAGTGAAATGTAAAAAAGGATGTTAAGCTATATGCACAAAAATTAAAGCATGAATCTCGGTACTGCAATAAAAGATTAATTTATACAATTAATTTTAAATCATGAAACTAATTTTTAAAAAAATGAATTGATAAGCTTGCTGGTGGAGAACTAGTTAATGTCTACTGCTTGTAAAAGTCAATACATAAGTATTTAGTAGTTCACTTCCACCAAGAAATATAAGGCTGTCAAAATTGTAGCTTTAAATATAGTAAGAGCTAAGGATTTCACTTTAATTTATAAGAAAAAAATTTAAATATAATATAAAAATAGTGATGTGCCATGTCACTCACACCACTTTATACGGTGAGTGCATTTCACAAATTTTTTTTGGTAGTACACCGATAAGATTTTCTGTATTTTATTTACATTTCATGATAAAATATAGCCTATTGTTTGGTTATTATTGATAAAAAATTTAAATACAGGAGCTAGATTTTTATGAGTATTTTAAATGTGAGTAATGTAAGTCATGGATTTGGTTCTAGAGTAATTCTAGAAGATGCTTCCTTCCGTTTACTTAAAGGTGAACATGTGGGACTTGTCGGTGCTAACGGGGAGGGGAAGTCTACTTTCCTCAATATTATAACTGGAAAACTAATGCCTGACGAAGGGAAAGTAAGTTGGTGCAACCATATAACAACCGGATATCTGGATCAGTATAGTACTTTGGAAAAGGGGAAAAGTATAAGAGATATTTTAAAATCAGCCTTTGCCGGTATGTTTGAGTTAGAGAATGAAACAATGGCTCTATATGACAAGATGTCAGATTGTACTCCTGAAGAGATGGAGGCTCTCCTTGAAGAAGTTGGAGAGATTCAAAGTATCTTAGAAAGTTCAGATTTTTATAACTTAGATTCTAAAATTGAAGAGTATGCTGCAGGACTAGGACTTCTTGAAATTGGATTAGACAGAGATGTATCTGAGTTATCTGGTGGTCAAAGAGCCAAGATTTTACTTGCTAAGGTATTGCTTGAGAACCCTATGATTCTAATACTAGACGAACCTACTAACTTTTTAGATGAGAATCATATTATCTGGCTAAAGAATTTCCTAAAGAATTATGAGAATGCTTTTATTTTAGTATCTCACGACATTCCTTTCTTAAATGAAGTTACCAATGTAATATATCACATTGAACAAGCTGTCCTCACTAGATATACAGGGGATTATTATCAGTTTAGAGAGATGTATGAACTGAAGAAGCGTCAAATAGAGATGGCATATAAAAAACAGCAGAAAGAAATTGCTCACCTGGAAGATTTTATTTCTCGAAATAAAGCTCGTGTTGCCACAACTAATATGGCCAAAGACAGACAGAAAAAACTAGACCGTATGGAAGTTATCGAGATCGCCAAAGAGAAACCAAAACCAATCTTCGGCTTTAAGACAGCTCGTACTCCATCTAGAGAGATTATAAGCGTTACAGATTTAGTAATCGGTTATGACGAGCCGTTGACAAGATCTCTTAATTTCTCCATAGAGCGTAATCAAAAAATTGCCATAAGAGGTGTTAATGGATTGGGAAAATCCACTTTATTAAATACAATTTTAGGAAAGATTAAGCCTATTTGTGGAGAGATAGAACACGGACAGTTTTTAGAGGTCGGATATTTCAAACAAGAGGAAGAGAGTAGTAGTACTCCAGCTTTAAATGAATTTTGGAATGAGTTTCCAAGTTTAACTAATGCTGAAGCTAGAGCGGCTCTTGCTAAGTGTGGCTTAACCAACGATCATATTACAAGTCAAATGAGAGTTTTATCTGGAGGAGAAAACGCCAAGGTAAGATTGGCTAAGATAATGAATCGTGAAATTAACTTTTTAGTTTTAGATGAACCTACCAACCACTTGGATATAGATGCTAAAGAGGAACTAAAAAGGGCTATTAAAGAATTTCCTGGAACAGTTCTAATGGTAAGTCATGAGCCTGATTTTTATATGGACATTGCCACAGAAATATGGGATGTAGAAGAGTGGACAACAAAGATTGTATAGGAAAGCTGGATACCACTAAAATATAATATAAAAAATTTAAAGTTGTGGGCCGAATAAGTGGGGGATCGCGTACATTAAATGAAATATATGATTGCAAGAAGAGTGGCCTTGAAATAGTTAGAGCTTAGGGGATAAATCCTAAGCTTTTTTTATTTTTTATAACTTTCTATATACCTAATTTTTCAAAGTATCAAGCTAAAGTTATCACATTAATGATTAATTTTTTTAATTCTACTTTGAGAGGTGCTTCATTCTTTACTTCTATCTCTATATTTGAAAGTGCAGCATCAATTATTCTCATTGACGGAATAACCATTAGCTCAGAATATTTAAAAGTAAAAGTGGCAAGCAATTGTTTGATTAAGTTTGAACTTATTATTTTAGTATGAAATATAAAACAAATTAAATCGTAAGTGGTATACTTAAAATAAGTTTTAATTATAGGGAGGATACGGATAATGAAGTTGGCAACATATATAGAGCATGGAAATGATAAGAGTAAATTTGGTTTTGTTGTAGATGGGTATGTTTATTCTTTTAAGGATCTGCAGGAGGAAATAAATCAACATTCTCCAGAGTTAGTTGACATATATTCTTATTTAGCGAATCTTCCTCATAGTAGAGAAAAAGCACAGGAGTTGGCAAAATACGCAGAAGGTAGTGAAAATAGGGTAGGTGTGAGTAAAGTAAAGTTTCTCCCGCCAATCCCTAAGCCTGCTGCACTTATAGATTTTGCACTAACACCAAAGCATCTCTATAATTCAGCCATGACCATCATAGAGCATGAATTCACAGGATTAAAGAAATTTGTTGCAAAAAAACTTATACAGAAAAAGATAGATAAAGCAAAGACCAATAAAGACTATCCATATTATAAGTGCAACCATAATGCGGTCATTGGTGACGAAGATACTACCATATGGCCAGCTTATACATCCTATCTAGATATAGAACCTGAATTGGCCTTTGTAATTGGGAATGAAAATGAACCTATTGCTGGATATTTAATTTTAAATGATTTTTCTGCAAGGGATGTGCAAATGCCAGAACTAGAAGAACTCAGTCTTACGCGCAGCAAAGACTTTAGTATGGGAAATGGGATAGGGCCATTTTTAGTTACTGTTGATGAAATAAGATCACCCCTTAATATATCTGTTGAGGTGAAAGTAGGGGAAAGATTCGTATGGAAGGGGAATACTTCGGAATATATAGAAGATCCACTAAAAGTATTGGAGTACATAAATACAATATGGAGACCTGTGCCAGGTACAATTGTAGGTATGGGTACAATCCCTGGATGCTGCGGTCTTGATAATAACCAGTGGATTCTTCCAGGAGAAAAGATTGAGATAAGTTTTGACAAGCTTGGAACCCTCAATCAGTATATACCTAAAAATCTTAGTAAGCTTGAAAAATCCCGTTGGAAATTGAGAGAAGAACTAAAAAAATTCTATTGATTCTAATTAAAAAACAGCAAGCTTAAATTTTTTATGAAATAAATATATCTAAGGTATGGTTAAAAAACAGGAAAAACTCAGAGGGAATCTAAAGTTTGACAGAAAATGCGTATATGTATTATAATATACAAATTACTAATTAGTAATAGGCTGTGATTAGTTATTAATATTAAAAATAGAAGAGGAGAAATTAAAATTATGAATGGTATACCAAATTGTCCAAAATGTAATTCAGAATATACGTATGAAGACGGGAGTCTTTTTGTTTGCCCGGAATGCGGCTATGAGTGGACAGCGGAATCAGAAAACGAAAATAGCGAAGACGAAAAAGTTATCAAGGATGCAAACGGTAATGTACTAAGCGACGGGGATTCTGTAACGGTAATAAAAGACCTTAAAGTAAAGGGAAGTTCGCTAGTCGTAAAAGCGGGTACAAAAGTAAAAAATATAAGATTGACTGATGGAGATCATGATATTAACTGTAAAATTGACGGGATCGGCGCTATGCAATTAAAATCTGAATTCGTTAAAAAATTATAGATATAGATTTGTCGTAATAGCTTGTAGCTGTCAGAATATAAAAGAGACTGGGATCTAAATTCTCAGTCTCTTTTATATAGTTTATCTAAAAATCGATTCAAAGATTCCTTTAAAGAATTTTTTAGTTGGCGTCTCAGGAGCCTGTTCCTTTTTGAAAAGAACCTTTCTTCTATACTCTCTAGATACCCTTTTCACCTCTCCACTGCGGATATCTATATTCCTAGCTACCAGTTCTCCATTTTTTATATTCTCATTTATAAACTCAAAGTTCCCGGGAGAGTATATCCTCTCATTTATCATCTTTTGATAATAGTTTCTCCAGAGCGGAGCTGCCATCCTACCTCCAGAAGAACCGTTAGGCATAGAAGTATTGTCGTCATACCCCATGTAAACCACAGTAACATAATCCGGAGTAAACCCAGCATACCATGCTGATCTAAAATCGTTTGAAGTACCGGTTTTCCCGGCTTGTTCTACTGGGCGTCCACGTCTGGAATATATTTTTGCACCAGTTCCAGAACCGTTTTCTACAACATCTTGGAGCATATAGGTTATAAGTGCGGTGTTTAGAGTGTCGTAGCTCTTTGTTTCCCTAACTGATTCATTCTCGTAAAGGATTGTCCCGTCTGCATCCACTATCTTTTTTATGAATGACGGTTCAAAAGAATACCCCCCATTTGCAAACGGAATATAGGATGCTGCAAGGTCCAAAGGGCTGGCGCTCATAGACCCGAGGGCTATGGTAAGATCTTTTTCAAATGGAATGTCTACTCCAGTTTTTCTGAAGTTTTCGACTACGTCCTCTATTCCGACGTCTTTTAGCAGCTTTACAGCAGCCGTGTTTACTGATTTTTCCAAAGCTTCTATGAGGGTTATTCTATTGAATTTAGCGTTGTTATAGTTTTGCGGGGTCCAGTTGCCGTATGCAACCCCAGAAGCATCTATCATCTCATTCATTGTAAAACCTTTTTCAAGTGCGGTATAGTATACAAATGGCTTAAAGGTGGACCCTATCTGTATGTTTGCATCAGTAACCCTGTTAAAGTGGCCGGATTTATACCCTTTTCCACCTATTATACTCCTTATTTCCCCAGTCTTTGCGTCTAGGGTAACCATAGCTCCCTGAAGCTTTGAGTCTTTTTTGAAGTATGGATAGGCCTCGAAGGTATTCTTGGCAGCCATCTGCATCTTGTTGTCAAGCGTGGTGTACACCTTGAATCCGCCCCTAGAAAGTACGCGCACGTCCATTAGGTCGATAAGCTTATTTTCCACAGCGTCTAAAAAATCAGGAGCCTTGGCAGACTCCCTTTTTTTTCTTCCGCCATTTATTATTATAGTAGTATTCTTATTTCTCGCGGAAAGCCTTGGTGAATCCTCTTCTTTTACGAATTTATGCTGAACGGCTACATTGTACTCTTCTTCGGAAATAAGATTTTGATTTAGCATAAGTTTTAAGATAAGGTGGCTTCTTTGGATAGCCTTATCCAGATTTTTCCTTGGGTTATAGGTGTTTGGTCTGTTGGGGATACCTGCAAGCATGGCTGCTTCTGCCAGATTTATCTTGGAGATATCTTTATTAAAGATATCTCTTGCGGCTTCTTTTACCCCGTATGATCCTGAGCCAAAGTAGATTTCGTTTAAGTATTTTTCTAAAATTTCTTCTTTTGAATAAATCCTTTCAATCTCAAAAGTTATAATTGCTTCTTTAAATTTTCTGCTTATAGTACGCTCGTTGGAAAGAAAGGCGTTTTTAGCCAGCTGCTGGGAGATAGTACTCCCTCCTTGGGCTATTCTTCCTTTGGATAAATTTACTACGGCGGCCCTCCCCAGACGAAGTACATCTATTCCGTGATGGGAATAAAATCTTTTGTCTTCTACTGCTATAAAGGCGTTTTGAAGGGAAACTGGAATATCCCCTATACTTACATTTTCTCCCTTTTGTTTTGAGAGGTAATCGACTAGATTCTCCTCTTTGTCGTAGACTTCAATCGGTTTTGAAATTTTGTATGAAGTAACAAGGCCTTTAATGCTTATGTATGTTATTAATGTAAGTGTTGCCATTACGAGAAAAATCCCTGCGATGGCAATAAGAAAATTCTTTTTTTGTTTTTTAAAAAAATCAACAAGTCTTTCCATATAATTCACTAAATAACCATTCCTTTTATTTTAATTTTATTAAAGATATTTTTATATTACCTTTATTGTATCAATTTAATCAAAAATATACAAGCCAACGTTTTAATGTTTTAAATATAAATTATAATTTATAATAGCTTGTCAAATTGAGTGCAATATTATTGTGAGTGTACATTAAAAACCCTGAAAAAACTGAGATAGTTACGTTTGAAAAGCATTCGTGGACAGCAGGATGGAAAAATGTTATAATTATCTTATAGAAGTTTTTTAATAAAAAATAATATTTTTAGGTATTTTGGTTGGAGTAAAAAAATTAAGATAGATTTAATAATTTAAATGTCATGATAACTGGAAGGCTAAGCAATTGAGCTTAGCTTTTTTAAATATTGTGTATGCAGGAATATAGTTTATAGGAGGGAAAATGAGCAATAATGATATTTTGAGAAGGTTCAGATACGCTTTAGACCTTAAAGATTCGGTGATGGTAGAATCATTTAAATTGTCCGGGTACGAAACGAGTGTAGACGAGGTAAAAAACTTTCTAAAAAAGGATGGAGAAGAGGGTCAGGTAAAGTGTAATGACCGTATCATGGGGTTATTCTTAGATGGTTTTATAACCTATAAAAGAGGCAAGATGGAGGCTAAAGACGGGGAGCCAAAAGTTCAGGCTAAACAGCTGACAAACAATATGATATTGAAAAAAATGCAGATATCCTTAAGCTTGAGAAGTAACGATATGTTGAAAATTTTTAAGCTGGCCGGTCTTGAGCTGTCAAACTCGGAATTATCAGCTATATTTAGAAGTAAAGAGCATAAAAATTACAAGGAATGCGGAGACAAATATATGAGAAATTTCTTAAAGGGGCTTACAATTTACTATAGAGAGCAGCTATTAAATGTAAACAAGCGTAACAGGTAGCCTTTAGTCATAGGGTATCTTATGGGTGCGTAAAAAGGGCTAGGAATACTTAATTGTATGCCTAGCCCTTTGTTATTATCTCTTTAACCCTTCCAACCTGGCCGTCTGTAAGTCTGACTTTTATGCCGTGTGGATGGAATTTGCTGTTTGTAAGTAGATCCTTGACCTTTCCATAGGTGAGGGCCCCGGTTCTTTGATCCTTTTTGAGCACAATTGCCACCTCTATACCAGGCTTTACGTCATCCCTGTTTCTACCGTCCATGAAACCGCTCCTTTTTAAAAGTATTTTATACATTTTACCATAAAATACCGGAATTACCTAATACTCGGATAGTTTGGACTAATTGATTTTGCCTAGGTTTTTTATTGATAAAATGACTAATAATTGGTAGACTATAGATATATTATTGAAAATAAAATCATTACTTGCTTATACAGAAAAAAACTAAATTTAGACATTAAGGGGGAAGCATGTTTACAACTAAGTATGAGGTTAGGATATCGGATATAAACTACGGAGGACACATGGGGAATGAGAGGGCCCTAGTTGTATTTCAGCAAGCTAGGATAAACTGGTTAAAAACGCTAAATTTGTCGGAGCTTAACATAGGAGAGAATAAGGGGTTAATACAAAGAAGGGCAAATGTGGAATACCTAAAGGAGGTTTCTTTGGGGGAGGTATTGAATGTTAAAATTTATCCCGTGGAAATAAGGGGGAGCTACTTCGTACTTGCACACGAAGTTACAAATGAAAGTGGTCTTACCGTGCTAAGTGGCAACGTCACCATGGGAGCCTTTGACTACGACAAGAAAAAATTGGCTAAAATACCCGGTGACTTGAAAGAAGTATTGGACAAAAATATGGTAGCTTAGGGCGACAGGTAAAATATTGGGCAGCCATTTGGCAGATAATTTTAGTAACCAATTTAGTTAGTCTTGCGGCATTAAAAAAAGATATTTAATGCATCTAGGAGATCACGTTAGACTACTGGTGAAACAGAGAAATGGTAAGTGTTTTGGAGGCAAAGAAGAGATTATGATATATATAGTTTTGGCTGTCGGAGCTTTAATTGCCGGCATAGTAACCGCGATAGCGGGCGGAGGGGGTATCTTGATTGTAACCCTGCTCATGCTGTTAGACACACCTATAAAGCTTGTTATAGGGACAAACAGGTTCAGTGCGCTGCTGGATAACGCCACAAGTGCGTACAATTACAACAAAAAAGGCAAAGTGAATAAAAAGTTTTTAAAATATGCTGCCCTACCTTCACTCATAGGGACTTTTATAGGATCTAAGTTTTTGTCAGTAGTGGATTCCGAGGTGTTGGAAAAGCTGATACCTGTTATACTTATTGCCCTTGTTGTACACTCTAGTTTTTCAAAAAAGATGGGGCTGGAGAGTAATTTTCAAGGTTTTAACAAAAAAAATATCATGCTTGGATCGGTTGTGACCTTCTTTATAGGAATTTATACCGGATTTTTCGGGTTGGCTGCGGGGAGCTTTTTTTCGTTATCCCTGGTGTACGTATTCAAATTTGATTTTCTCGAAGCGGTGGCAACAGTGAAACCGCTGCTCTTCTTGATGGGAATAACTTCAGTGGTGTTTTACGCTGCAAACGGACTGATAGATTACAGGTATGCTATCTTTATAACAGTTTTTAGGGTTGTGGGTAGCAGGTTCGGCAGCTCATACGCAAGCGAAAAGGGATCCAAACTGGTAAAACCGGTGTTTTCTATTTTCTGTGTACTTGTAGCGATAAAAAATATACTTTAGATGGGTAATTTCAATATTAAACTTTTGGATGATTCATATGTTTTGTGGAGAGTTTTGAAAAAATAATTAAACAGAATTAGTAGCTTAAAACTATTTTAGGAGTCAAGAATTATTAAAAGGTCGGTTCAACCGACCTTTTTTATTTTTATATTAGAAACTACGTATTAATTGAAAATGGGGGTAAAATGTGTTAACATATTTAATAGTAAACATCTAGGAGGGGCGGATGAAGAAATCTATTGAAAGTATATTCAGCGGGTGCACGTATGAGATACTGAACCTAGGAGAAAATTGTGAGTTAAGTGGTATGGAGTATGACTCCAGAAAGATAGAAAGTGGATACATTTTTGCAGCCTTGGAAGGGGCCGTGGTAGACGGACACAGTTATATAAAAAACTCCATTGAAAAAGGCGCTAAACTGGTAATCGTATCCAAAAAGGTGGATATCATAGATAGCAGTGTGAGCTATGTACTTGTGGAGAACTTGAGGCAAAAACTGGGTATCATAGCCTCTAATTTTTACGGGTGGCCACAAAATGATATAAATATAGTAGGGGTGACCGGAACCAATGGCAAGACCACTACAACCTATATCCTGGAGGGGATAATAGGGGATGTCGCCAGGATAGGAACGGTGGACTACAGGATAGGAGACGAGGTATTGCCTGCACCAAACACAACCCCTGAATCACTTGATATAGTTAAAATATGCAAAAGGGCCTTGGAAAAGGGTATAAAATATCTGGTTATGGAGGTAAGCTCCCATGCCCTTGAAATGGGAAGGGTGGATATGCTGGAGTTCGACGTGGCTGTGTTTACAAATCTTAGCCAGGATCACCTCGACTACCACAAGACCATGGAGGACTATTTTTTAGCCAAGAAGAAACTTTTCTTGAAATTGAGGAGACCAAAAGGTGCTATTTTAAACGTGGACGACCCTTATGGAAAAAGACTGTCAGAGGAGGTTCCATGCACTTCGTATTCTATGGTGGAAAGTAGTGATATAAAGGGCAGCGTAATAAGCTATACAAATCACAGCACCCTGGTTAATCTGTATTTAGGAGGCTGCGAACATAAATTTGAGACTAAGCTTATGGGTAAATTTAATATTTACAACATAATGGGAGCTGTAGGAGCAGCACTTGAATTGGGATTTTCTGAGGAAGAGATAATCAGTAGTTTGGAAAGAATAAAGACAGCCCCTGGAAGATTTGAGACTGTAAACATGGGTCAGAATTTTATGGTGGTGGTTGATTTCGCCCATACAGATGATGGGCTCAAAAATATACTGGAAGCCTTAAACGAAATAAAAAAGAACAGGGTAATAACTGTTTTCGGGGCAGGCGGGGACAGAGATAGGAGCAAGAGGCCAAAGATGGCCAGGGCGGCCGAAGACGGGAGCAATTTTGTCATAGCAACCTCGGATAACCCAAGGACAGAAGACCCGGTTAAAATATTAGATGATGTAAAAAGCGGTTTTGTGAGAGATGACTCGCACATGGTTATAGTGGACAGGGAGGAAGCCATAAAAAAAGCCATCGATATGGCTGAAAAAGATGATATAATTCTGATAGCCGGAAAAGGGCATGAAACGTATCAGATAGTAGGTAGGCAAAAGTTCCATTTTAGCGACAAAGAGGTGGCAGAAAAGTATTTAGGAGGCAAAAAATGACAGGTATACTTAAACTTTTGGCAAGAGGGATATTCTCCGTATGGCCTTTGATTATAGCACTGTTGTACATAGCCTTGATGAGTTTTGGTTATAAAAAAAGAAAGAGACACAGAAAGCAGCTTTTCGTACTGATATTTTTAATATACATTTTTGCCATAGAACCTGTTAGGGATAAGTTTGTAGTACCACTTGAAGACAGACATCCTGTGGTGAAACAGGAAGAACTAGAGACTGCGGATGCTTATATACTTTTGGGAGGAGGCATATATGAGAAAGCCCCACTTAGTCTTGGAGTGGAAGGAATTCCCAGCAGAACAGCGCTGCCTCGACTTGTCGAGACGGTAAGGCTCTACAGAAAATACCCAAAAAAGATTTATATAAGTGGAGGGGCACTCGATGGTAATAAGGTATCGGAAACCGAAGTTTACAGTAAATTTTTGGAAGATATGGGCGTAGAACAAGCTGACTTGTACTTAGACAGCGACAGCAGGACCACCTATGAAAATGGCAAGTATATCTCTGAGCAGCTAAAGCTGGAGGGGGTTGAAAAACCTGTGCTGGTGACGTCTGCGCTGCATATGGACAGATCTGTCAGGACATTTAAAGGTTTTGGGGTAGATGTGATTCCTGCACCTTGCGGCTACATCACTGAGAGGAACGGCTATACAGCAAAATCCTTCATACCGACATTTCAAAACTTAAGCGACGTAAGAGACGCCTTCTGGGAATATATTGGTGCGGTTTATTATAAATTAAAATTTAAAAAGAAGGGTGATAATTAATGTTGGATAAAGTGAAAAAAGTTAAGATTGCAGATAAATTTGAGATAGGCGGCGACGAAAGGTTTACGCTTATAGCTGGTCCGTGCGTTATAGAGAGCGAAGAGCTGGTGATGCAGGTTGCCGTTGAGATGAAGGGAATATGCGATAGACTGGGCATAAATTACATCTTTAAGTCCAGCTTTGATAAGGCAAACAGGAGCTCTATCCACTCTTATAGGGGTCCTGGTATAGAAGAGGGGCTTAGAATACTTAAGAAAGTAAAAGAAACTTACAATGTGCCTGTTGTTACAGATGTGCATGAAACCTGGCAGTGCGGCAAGGCTGCTGAGGTAGTAGATATGCTGCAAATTCCTGCTTTTCTTTGTAGACAAACCGACCTGCTTATTGCAGCAGGGGAAACAGGACTTCCTGTAAATATAAAAAAAGGGCAGTTTTTGGCTCCTTGGGATATGAAGAATGTTGTTAAGAAAATGGAAGAGATAGGTAACGAAAAAATACTCCTATGCGAAAGGGGATCTAGCTTCGGTTACAACAATATGGTTGTGGACATGAGAGGGCTCTTGGAAATGAGAAAATTTGGCTACCCTGTGGTATTTGACGTTACTCACGCAGTACAAAAACCTGGTGGGAAAGGGGATTCCACTGGCGGGGACAGGGAATATGTATATCCGCTTATGAAAGCCGGTCTTGCAATAGGTGTGGACGCCGTTTTTGCCGAAGTCCACCCAGATCCAGATAACGCAAAATCAGATGGGCCGAACATGCTCAAGCTTTCTGAAATAGAGGATATCCTGAAAATGGCCGTGAAAATAGACGACCTCATCAAAGGAAGATAATTTTTGTTTAAAGCAGCATAAAAATTTAGTAATTAATATTACCAGAATGGCGGTCGAATGTTTAGATTGGGCTGCCATTTTTATATTTAAGTTTTTTGGTTGCAATTCCAAGTTTAAACAAAAATAAGCATCGAAAATTACGGAAACAATCAAGTTTGATTAAAACAAACGGAAAAGCAGTTATATTTAAAATTTTGGCGGCTCTGAGAAGTGGCGCCGTTTCTGGAGGTATAAATGGGGATTAATGAAAGCTAGGGTTCCATATAAATGTAGAAAAATATCATCAAATATAGTAAAATGAATAGGAGATAAACTGAAAAAGGAGAAATGATATGGATATAGTAAGCTATGCTAAAGAAATATTTGATATCGAAATTGAAGAATTAAAAAAAGTTAGAGACAAGTTAGGTAAAGAAATAGAGCAAGCGGTTAAACTAATATATGAATCAAAAGGGAAAGTAGTGGTTACTGGCATAGGGAAGTCAGGTATAATAGGGAAAAAAATTGCAGCTACCCTGGCTTCAACTGGTACTCTATCAATTTTCATGAACTCGGCAGAGGGCTTACACGGTGATCTTGGTATGATTGATTCAGAGGATGTTGTTTTAGCCATATCAAATAGCGGTAACAGTGATGAGGTGCTCTCTATACTTCCGTCTATAAAAAAAATAGGGGCTAAAATAATTGCAATGACGGGAAATTGTAACTCTTCTTTAGGAAAGGAAGCTGACGTTGTCTTGGATGTCAGGGTAGATAAAGAAGCGTGTCCAATGAACTTGGCACCCACTTGTTCAACAACTACTACCCTCGTAATGGGGGATGCTTTGGCTTCGGCATTGATTAAAATAAGAGACTTTAAGCCAGAAAATTTTGCCCTATACCATCCTGGTGGGAGCCTGGGTAGAAGGTTACTCACAAAAGTCTCGGACATAATGCATGATAACGGAGAGTTAGCAATTGTAGGGCCTGATGAAAGTATAGATACTTTAATAGTAGAAATGACCAATAAAAGGCTAGGTGCAGTTTGTATACTAGACGGGGAGAAACTTATAGGTATAATAACTGAGGGAGATATAAGAAGGGCTCTTATGGATAGGGAAAAGTTCTTTTCATACAAGGCCAGGGATATAATGACCAAGACCTTTACTTCCATAGAGAAAGATAAGCTGGCAATAGACGCAATGGCTGTGATGGAGAATAGGGAGAGTCAGATATCTGTTTTGCCGGTTGTAGAAGGGGAGAAACTTTTGGGGATGATCAGGATACATGATCTTTTACTTGCGGTTAACTAACTGTTAAATTGTACTTTATATTTTTAATTGACAAAACGGTTTTACTATAATATAATTTAACTATAAAAATAAATTGGAGGTAAGAACTATGGTAACTAAAGATATGAATATTTTAGAAGCTGTTCAACAATACCCTATAATAGCTCAAGTTTTCCAACAATATGGATTAGGGTGCGTAGGATGCATGGTTGCTGCAGGAGAAACTTTAGGAGAAGGGATTGCTTCTCACGGATTAGATCCTGATGTTGTAATCGAGGAAATCAATAAAGTAGTAAAAGAGTTTGAAGCAAAAATGAATAAGAATAAATAAAAAAAGCCGGCATGCCGGCTTTTTTTATTTATTCTAGATTTAGTTTATTGTAAGTCCCATAGGTTCTTCAGAAAAAATTCTTTCATCCATAAGTTTTAAGTTTTCATCAATTTCAGGTCTAAACTCCATGTGAGCCAAGATATCTTTTTCAATATCGATTCCTGGAGCTACCTCTGTTAACCTGAATCCGTTTTTATCTAGTATAAAGACAGCTCTTTCAGTTATGTAGTAGATAGTTTTTTCGTTTTCTTTTGCAAAGTCACCACTGAATGTGATTTGCTCTACATCTTGTATAAACTTTTTACTTTCTCCCTCTTTGGCGATAATAAGTTTTTTATCTTCACATTTTACTTTAAGTCCACCTGCTGTAAAAGTACCACAGAAAATAACTTGTTTAGAATTTTGAGAGATATCTATAAATCCGCCGCAACCAGCGATTCTTGGACCGAATTTCGAAACATTTATGTTACCATATTGATCGCATTGAGCCAATCCTAAGAAAGTCTTGTCTAATCCTCCACCATCGTAGAAGTCGAATTGGTAAGCTTGGTCTAGTATTGCCTCAGGAGCCACTGCACAACCGAAGTCTAGTCCGCCTGCTGGGTTACCACCGATGGCACCGGCTTCAACAGTTGCAACAGTTTGCCCGATTAGACCTTCCTCTTTTAATATCTCTGCAATAACTTCAGGGATACCAATACCGTAGTTGACAACGTCGCTTTTATTTAAGAACATAGCAGATCTTCTTGCAACGATTTTTCTAGCGTTTAAAGGATATTTTTCAAACATGTTAACTGGAAGTATACACGCAGTAATATAAGATTCTTCAAAATGAGTTCCGTATGTTTGAGGATGTCCTTTTGTAACAATAATACCATCCACTAAAATACTAGGTATTTTAACCGCTTTAGGATCGAAAGTTCCTCTTCTAACAACTTTTTCTACTTGGACGAAAACTTTCCCCCCAGAGTTTTTACAAGCCATCGCTAGAGGTAAAGCCTCTAGTTTTAGAGGTTCTTTATCCAAAGTGATGTTACCATCCTCATCTGCATAGGTACCTCTTATAAATGCTACATTGATAGGGAAACTTTTGTAGAACATATATTCTTTATTGTTTAAAGTTATTTTTTCAACAATATCCTCAGTAGTCATGCTGTTTAATTTTCCGCCCATTAAGTCCGGATCTACGAAAGTTTTAAGACCTACATGAGTGATAACCCCAGGATTTCCTGCAGCTATTTCCCTGTAAAGACGTGATAATACACCTTGAGGGAGGTTGTATGCTTCGATTTTATTGTCGATTGCGAGCTTTTGTAATTTTGGAGCTAGATTCCAGTGACCACCGACAACTCTTTTTATAAGTCCTTCGTGGCCAAAATGGTTCGCTCCTCTATCTTTTCCATCACCTTGTCCTGCAGCGTACACTAGAGTTAAGTTTTTTGGAGCGCTGGTTTCAAGGTATCTTTTTTCGATTGCAACCTGTAGTTCTTCCGGAACACTCGTACCAACGAAACCTCCTACTCCAACAGTTTCTCCGTCTTTGATCATAGCAACAGCCTCTTCAGCTGTCATAATTTTGGCTCTTCCCACTAAAAAACCCTCCTTTTATAAAGCTATTTATATTAATATTTTAAAATTTAATACCAATTACATGAATATAAATGGAAGTAATTGTATAGAAATATCTAAAAATCATTTAAAATAGCAGTCAAAATGCAATTAAAATTGAATTTATATTTAAAATATGAATTATTTGTGAAGAATTGATGTGCACAAATGATAAAAGCTTCACAATATAAGACAAATTTATTCCTATAAATTCATACTACCTCTAAAAAAGTAAAATGTCAAGAAAAATTGAAATAAATATTGGCCGTATAAAGAACACAGTGATTGTATTTTGTTTAAAAAATTATAAAACAGTATAAAAAAACTTGACATTTTCAAAAAATGATGTATATATATAGGGTAGGTAAAAACATAAGGGCAGCAAATTTTGGGGTACTTAATTTAAGAAGCTCATCATTGCGGAGCCTTTTTAATTTTTATCCTATCATTAAAACTTTCTAATATGTTTATTTATAAGTTTTATATGTCAGTTGCTGTATATACAGCTTTTGGTAAAGTTTTTTTATAATAATAAATAGCAGGAGGTAATAAGGAAGATGGATTTTAAATTCCCAATTGAACAAGAAATGTTCAAAGAAATGTTACAAGACTTCGTGGAAAACGAAATAAGACCAATAGCGGCACAAATTGACGAAGATGAAGTATTCCCAGCAGAAACAATTAAAATGTTAGGGAAATATGGTGTGATGGGAATTCCTTTCTCTAAAGAGTTTGGAGGAGCAGGCGGGAATAACCAAATGTATGCAATGGCTGTAGAAGAAGTTTCTAAAGCTTGTGCATCACACGGAATCGCAATATCTGTACATACTTCTTTATGTGCATCATCAATCTATGAATTCGGAACAGAAGAGCAAAAGAAAAAATACTTAACTCCGCTTGCAGACGGAAGACACATCGGGTCATTCGGACTTACTGAGCCAAATGCAGGAACAGACGCAGGAAATGCTCAAACAGTTGCACGTTTAGACGGAGACCACTACGTACTAAACGGATCTAAAATTTTCATAACTAACGCAGGGTATTCAAGTACTTATGTAGTATTCGCAATGACTGATAAAACTAAAGGTGTAAAAGGATTATCTGCATTCATCGTAGAAGCGGATACTCCAGGGTTCTCAGTAGGAAAATCTGAGCCAAGAATGGGTATCAGAGCATCTACAGCTTGTGAACTTGTATTTGAAGATGTAAAAGTTCCAAAAGAAAATCTTCTAGGAGCTGAAGGAAAAGGATTTATGATCGCGATGAAAGCTCTTGATGGAGGAAGAATCGGGGTAGCAGCTCAAGCGGTAGGTATCGCTCAAGGTGCTCTAGATGAAACTATCAAATACGTAAAAGAGAGAAAACAATTTGGAAGACCACTGTCTGCATTCCAAAACACTCAATTTAAATTAGCTGAAATGTACGCTAAAGTAGAAGCGGCTAGATTACTAGTTCAAAAAGCAGCTTGGATGAAAGACCAAAAAATGAACTACTCGGCAGCAGCAGCAACTGCTAAATTAGTAGCAGCTGAAACAGCAAACGATGTAACTAGACTAGCAGTTCAATTACATGGTGGATACGGATATACTAGAGAATATCCAATTGAAAGAATGATGAGAGACGCTAAAATAACTGAAATCTACGAAGGAACTTCAGAAGTTATGAAAATGGTAATTTCTGGAACTATCTTAAGATAGTCTTTGGGTTTATTGCGGGTATTGTAGTATAAAGGCTTTATGTGTAAAACAAATTTTTGAAAAATATTAAAAACCAAATTCAAAGTTGGGAGGCAATCGATGAAAATAGTAGTTTGTATAAAACAAGTTCCAGATACAACTGAAATTAAATTAGATCCTAAAACGGGAACTCTTATAAGAGAAGGAGTACCTAGTATAATAAACCCAGATGATAAAGCTGGACTAGAAGAAGCTCTAAAATTAAAAGATGCTTATGGAGCCCACGTAACAGTAATCACAATGGGACCACCTCAAGCAGAAAAAGCTTTAAGAGAAGCTATCGCAATGGGTGCAGATAGAGCAATCCTATTGACAGACAGAAAATTCGCAGGTGCGGATACTCTAGCAACTTCAAACGCTCTAGCAGCAGCTTTAAGAGAGATGGAATATGATGTAATCATCTCTGGAAGACAAGCTATAGATGGGGATACTGCGCAAGTAGGACCTCAAATCGCTGAGCACTTAGACCTACCACAAGTTACATACGCAACTGAAATCAAAGTAGACGAGCAAAAAGTATTCACAATCAAAAGAGCATACGAAGATGGATACCACTTACTGCAAGTTGCAGCGCCATGCATGATCACAGTATTAGCTTCAGCTAATAAACCTAGATACATGTCAGTAAGAGGAATCATTGATTCATTCGATAAAGAAATCGAAACTTGGACAACTGCAGATATCACGGTAAGCGTAGAAAAATTAGGACTTGCTGGTTCTCCTACAAAAGTTAGAAAATCATTTACAAAAGGAGCTAAAGCAGCAGGAAAAGTTCATGATGGTTTAGAGCCAAGAGAAGCAGTAAACGTAATTATAGACAAATTAAAAGAAAAATTCATCATCTAGTCACGTACTAGAATGTTGAAACTCTAATCGTTGAATAAAAAATCAATTCTTAGGTAAAGGAGAGGAATTATGAGCTTAGCAGATTACAAAGGAGTTTTTGTTTTCATAGAGCA
The DNA here is from genome assembly GCA_003246855.1 of Ilyobacter polytropus. GTDB lineage: Bacteria > Fusobacteriota > Fusobacteriia > Fusobacteriales > Fusobacteriaceae > Ilyobacter_A > Ilyobacter_A polytropus_A. Next base: position 4,711 of record QKCP01000023.1, on the reverse strand, counting down.
AAGACACGGAGAAGTTCAAACTGTTTCTTTAGAATTATTAGGAAGAGGAAGACAGCTAGCAGATGAGTTAGGTGTAACTCTTACAGGACTTCTAGTAGGAAACAACGTAAAAGGATTATCGGACAACCTTATCCAACACGGGGCGGATAAAGTAATAGTTGTAGAAGGACCTGAATATGACATCTACTCAACAGAAGCTTACACTCAAGCTGTAGTTGAAGTAATAAACAATAAAAAACCTGAAATATTCTTAATGGGAGCATCTACATTAGGAAGGGATTTAGGACCAAGAGTATCAGCTAGACTGGCAACAGGACTTGTAGCTGACTGTACAAGCCTAGACCTATCAGAAGATACAAAAGAACTAATGATGACAAGACCTGCGTTTGGTGGTAACCTAATGGCTACAATCATGTGTCCAGACCACAGACCACAAATAGCTACAGTAAGACCAGGGGTAATGGAAAAATTACACACTGAAGTAGTTAGAACAGGTGAAGTAGAAGATTATAAAGCAAGCTTAGATACTTCTAAATTTAAAGTAAAAGTATTAGAAGTAGTAAAAGAAGAAAAAGAAATGGTTAAAATAGAAGATGCTAGCATCCTTGTATCTGGTGGAAGAGGAGTTGGAGGAGCAGACAACTTCGTAAAACTAGAAGCTCTAGCAGATGAGCTAGACGCTGTAGTATCAGGATCGAGAGTAGCAATCGACTCAGGATGGCTACCACACGACAGACAAGTAGGGCAAACTGGTAAAACAGTAAGACCTGATCTTTACTTCGCAATAGGTATTTCAGGATCTATCCAGCACGTTGCCGGGATGGAAGAATCTGAATTCATAGTTGCAATAAACAAAGATAAAGATGCACAAATATTCAACGTTGCAGACTTAGGTATAGTAGGAGACTTAAATAAAATACTTCCTGTACTGACTGAAGAATTAAAAAAAGTAAAAGCTGCAAAGTAGTATTTTTTAACGAGGGGAAGGTGTTCCCCTCGTTTTATATACAGTATTTAAGTTTTCAAAAAGAACAAAAAACACAGAATGTATCCATTTGAACATAAAAATGTAAAAAAACGTTGACAAAGTTTTTTGGATATGTTATTATAAATCCTGTCAAAGGAGGAATGTCCGAATGGCTAAGGGGCCGGTCTTGAAAACCGGTGAAACCGAAAGGTGTCTGGGTTCGAGTCCCAGTTCCTCCGCCAAAGCGTTCCGCTATATATAATGTATGGAGAGTTGGCAGAGCGGCTGAATGCGCACCCCTGCTAAGGGTGTATGTCAGAGATGGCATCAAGGGTTCAAATCCCTTACTCTCCGCCACTAAAAACTAAAGGTAGCTAAAACTACCATTTTTTTATGTCAGCGTCTATAGCTCAATTGGATAGAGCACCTGGCTACGGACCAGGGGGTTAGGGGTTCAACTCCTCTTAGGCGCGCCATTTTATCTTGACAGATTTCTGAAAAAATGGTAAACTTGAATAGTTGTGTTAAAATTAAATATTGAATAGAGTAAAGTAGAAACGCTGTTTTCTCACCTTATGGCTGTATTTAGGCTGCATAGGGTCCAGTTCATTTGCACAAAGTGCGCATAAATAATTTTTGAAATTATGTGATTGTTTTTGTTTGTGTTTTTATATTATGTTTGAACTGAAGCAGGGTACTTGTACCCTGTATTTTTTGTTTGGGGGGTGTCTGTTATTTCTGACAGAACTAGAATTAATGAAATGATAAGAGTTAAAGAGGTAAGGGTTGTCGATAGCGATGGGACTCAATTAGGAGTTATACCTACTAAAAAGGCTCTTGAAATTGCTGCTGAAAAAAAATTAGACTTAGTGGAAGTGGCTCCGAATGCTAAGCCGGTTGTTTGTAAGATAATGGATTATGGTAAGTATAAATACGAACAAGCTAGGAAAGCTAAGGAAGCTAAGAAGAATCAAAAACAAGTAATAGTAAAAGAGATCAAATTTAAGGCTAGAATTGATAAACACGATTTGGAAACAAAACTTGGTCAAATTGAGAAGTTTTTAGAAAAAGATAATAAAGTTAAAGTAAGTCTTATGATGTTTGGTAGGGAGAGAATGCATGCTGACTTGGGAATCAAGCTTTTAGATGAAGTGGCTGAGAAATTCGCAGAAACAGCGACAGTTGAGAAAAGATATGCAGAATCTCAAAAGTTTTTAATGTTAACACCTAAAAAATAGATATACATTTTGGAAGGAGGATATAAATTATGCCAAAGATGAAAACACATAAAGGGACTAAAAAGAGAGTTAAGGTAACTGGAAAAGGGAAGTTTGTAGTAAAACATTCGGGGAAAAGCCACATATTAACGAAGAAGACTAAAAAGAGAAAAAATCATCTTAAAAAAGACATGGTCGTACCAGAAGGAGCAGCTAGAAAATTAGTTAAGCTACTACCTACTGGAGTAGGAAGATAGTAATTATTTTATTAGATGATAAATTGAATTCTGATTTTAGTTTATAGGAGGAAAAGAAATGTCGAGAGTTAAGACAGGTGTTGTTAGAAGAAAAAAACACAAAAAAGTATTAAAAGAAGCAAAAGGATATAGAGGAGCGTCGGGTGACGTATTTAAGCAGGCTAAACAAGCTACTATGAGAGCAGCAGCTTACTCTACAAGAGATACACAACAAAGAAAAAGAAAAATGAGAGAGTTGTGGATCATCAGAATAAATGCAGCTGCTAGATTAAATGGATTAACTTACAGTAAATTCATGAACGGACTAAAGAAAGCTGGAATAGTTCTAGACAGAAAAGTGTTAGCTGACCTAGCTGTTAACAACGCTGCTGAATTTGCTTCATTAGCAGAAGTTGCAAAACAAGCTTGTAACTAATTAACTAGGCTTATTCTTAATCTATTGCGGAAGAAAGTAAAATCCTATAGTTAAAATTAAAGCTGAGTGTATTCTCAGCTTTTTATTTTTTAAAAAAAATAGATTTTAGTAAAAGATAAATTGAGCAATTGTTAAAATAAGGTTTATTTTATTGTAAAAAGCAAATAGTTTTTTGATTGTAATTATTTAGTTTGCTATTTTTTTAGTGAATAAAATTTGAAGTGGTTGAAGATATGATTTTATGTGGTATAAGGCTGTGATTGATATAGCTCTCAAAAGTAATTATTAATTTTGAGAAGGTTTGTATTTTAAAGAAGTATGAATAATGTGTAAAAAACATTTAACAGAATTAAAATCATAAAAAAAAGTATTCAAAATTTAACCAGAATATGCTATAATGACCCTGTGAAATGAGGAAAAATTAACCACCGCATCAAGTAGTGCATAAATGAAGGGGGTAGGAGTACAAATGTTAAGAACTAAGGTTTTCAAAGAAGTTTGTGAAAGTTGTGATTTGAATAAAAGAATAAATGAATTAAATAATAATTTAGCTAATAACAGTGAGGATATCAACTCTTTAAGAGAGCTAGGTGTTATTTATCATTACCAAAAAAAAGACAAAGACGCTATAAATTTATATAGAAAGATTATAGAAATTGTGCCGGATAATGCCAATGTTAAAGCTTTTTTAGGATATTTACACTATGAACTAGACGAATTAGATGATGCTATCGATTATTTGAATGATTCTCTAGATTTAGACCCAGGAGCCCCTTTTGTATATTTCCTGTTGGGGAATGCATATTCTAGAGCTGGGATGATAAAAGAAGCTATAGAATCGTATGAGTTTGCAATTTTTCTAGACTTTGATATGTATACAGCTCATCTTGATTTCGCAAAAAAATATGAAGATATGGGCAGAAAAGAAAAATCACTTAAAGAATATATTGCTGCTTATGAAATAGATTCGAGAGATGCTTCGATAAAAGAAAAAATAGATATTCTTTATAAAGAAATTTGTTCTTAAAGGCCTGGAGAGGCCTTTTTTGTTTAAGTTTGGATTTGGTTGATTTTTTTTAGAGAAAGTAGTATAATTTTTAAAATTAGATTTTAATTAGGAGTGAATATGAGTATATTTTTATTAGGCATATTTTTTCTTAGCTTGATAGCTTTTGGTTTTAGAAATACTCTTAACTTTATATTTTACATAATAATTCTTTGGATAGCTGTGTCTCTTTTTGGATTTTTTATAACAACTCTTTTGCCATTTATTATTATTCTGATAGTTATTTATGCTATTAAAAATAAAAATAATCCTAGAGGCAGGAGTGGAAGGACGTATTACTATCATTTCAGAACTGATGATTTTGAAGAGTTCTTTAAGAATGGTGGCGGATATTCAGGAGGAACTTATGGAAGTGGACAGGGTTCTCATAGAACTGGGATTTATACAGATAACAGTAAATATTATGAAATTTTAGGTGTTGGACGTGATGCCAGTAAAGAAGAGATAAAAAAAGCTTATAGAAGCTTAGCGAGGCAGTACCACCCTGATAAATTTGCTACAGCTAGTGAAGACGAGAAAAAATACAGTGAACAGAAATTTAAAGAGATAAATGAAGCTTATGAAAAGCTGACAAAATCGGTATAACCGATAAATTGTCAGCTTTTTTATTATAAAAACAAAAAAAGTGTTGACAAAGAAAGTGGACTGTGATAATATTATCCCTGTGCCTCGGAAAAGGGCGCAGCAAAAACAAAGGACATTGAGAACTAAATAGAGAAAGTTAAGCGCCAAAAATTATGGTGAATACCTCGTTAAGAGGATAAAATATATTGAATGAAGAGTTTGATC
>QKCP01000142.1 GCA_003246855.1 Ilyobacter polytropus | reverse complement strand
TATGTTGAAATAAAACAGTACTAAATCTTAATCAGTTTAGTTGTAAATCTTAAGATATGATGTTATAATTTAATAAAAAATTGTATTGGAGATGATATGATGGAAAAAAATTTGTTAGAGCCTGCACTTAAAAAATTACAGGATGAATTTCCAATATTAAATTGGATATATTATGATTTTCCTGCGGGTAATGAAAATGAAAAAATGTATAAGTGGCCAGGAATTCCTGAAGAAGAAATTATGCTAACCGTTCATAAAAGTAGTGGGAAACAGGAACTATTTCATCGGCATGATTTTTTCTATTTTAATTATACATATAAGGGTGAATATAATTGTTTAAGTTGTAAATATAATAATAAAATTATTATTCGGGAAAAGGAACTTTATGCTGGTCAGCCTTTTGCTGGACATGCTCTTTGTGTTCTTGATAATCAAGAGGTAATTGTCATTGGTGTGCTTATTCAAAAAGAAGTATTTTTTCGCTCTTTTTTACCGATGCTGTCGGCTAATTCCAAACTTTTTCATTTTTTTCTCGATCCGGCAACTAAAGAGTTCTCAGATGAATTTATCCATTTTAAAATAGAAGATGACGGCAATATACGAGCACTGTTAGAAATGATGGTTATAGAGTATGCTTATAAAAAAGAAGATACACAAAATATACTGAAACCACTTGTCCTTAGTTTTCTTATGTTGATCGCCCGGCAATATTCTCTTGTGAATCAAGCTCCTTCTCCGGAAAAAATTTCAGAAAAAATATTAGAATATATTGGAGAACATTTTGATACAGTTACTCTTAAAGAGCTTTCTAAGCGATTTTATTATCATCCAAACTATATTTCCAGTTTGCTAACCCGGGAACTTGGGAAATCTTTTTCTGAAATACTCCTAGAACAACGCATGAAGAGAGCCGTTGTTTTACTGAAGGGGACAACATTACCAGTTGAAGAAATTGCCTTTATGCTTGGGTATAGTAATAGCAGTAATTTTTATAAGGCTTTTAAAGAATACTATAAAATGACTCCAAGGAAATACATGGATTCAATCTCTGCTGTATAAAAAAGGTCCCAAACAATTAGCAGCTGTTTAAGACCTTTGACTTATTTTTAGTTGGACTTAAACCCACAAAGGCACTAAGCACGCCAGATTTTGATAACCTTACAATCTCAATTTCTGTGAAACCTTTATTTTATAAGCCTAATTTGATGAACACCATACTTTGTGGTAAGTGGAGTGACTCGAATTTCAATCCTTTTTATTACTATATTCAAAAAATAAAAAAACCCAACAGTTATGTACTGTCTAGAGCCTTTAACTTCATATTTTGGTACTAAGAACCATCCTTTACCTTTTGCGCGCATAGTTTTACGCCCTTTTTCCATCTCACTTGTTAAAATATAGCAAATCGTGCCATTATTAATGGAGGATAGTTAAACTCATATCCTTATCACATTTTACTATCGATAATTTCTATGCTAATTTTACTTGATAAAAAAGTTGTACAAATTTGTACTTTCATTTGAAGTTTTAGTATAAGTATTGGTATATATACTAAAACTCAAACCCCTTTAAATAAAGGGTTTGAGTTAAATTAGTACACCTTTTGGGGTAAATACCACATAGTCCCAGTTTTTTTTTAAACATTATTCAGGGGTAAAGCCATGAATATTTTAATAGCTTATGCCACGAGGCATGGATCCACAAAACGTATTGCAGAGCTCCTAGCAAAAAACCTGAGCGAATCTCCAGATATGATAGACTTGAACGATTTTTTTAATTCAGACGTATCAAATTTATGACCTGATTATATTGGGGAGCGCCGTGTATTTTGGCAAAGTCCAAAAACATTTCTGAGAATTTATAGACAGTAATATTGATACCTTAAAAGAAAAGAATGTGGCTCTGTTTTTGTGTGCAAGTGAAAAAGACCCTACAGAAAAAAATACTCTATTTATAAAAAATTTTCCTGAAGAGTTGAGAAACATATCTTTGGCCACAGATACCCTGGGACATGCTATTTATTTAGATAGGTTTAATCCTTTTGAAAAAATATTATTCAAATTTTTAAAAGTTACAAATACAAGCTATGAAGAATTTTATGAAGAAAAAATAGAGGATTTCACAAAAAAATTAAGTAATTCTATATTAATGATATGTTTGATTTTAAAACAATGATAGGGGTGATAACAATGAAAATGAAGGGTAGAATATTTTTAGAAGGTGACCCTTGGATAGACATAAAAGATAGCATAGAAAAACTTCCTGGTCTTTTCAGGGATAATTATGATGGAGGAAAAGATTTTCTATATTTGCTTGACTTGTCAAGTCAAGACAAATTCAATGAACTAGTGGTGGGAGTTTATGATAACTACCTGTATTCAATGGAAAAAATAGATGAAAATGTAAAAATTGATAAAATTTCATATTCAGATATTGAGTTCATGAGTAAAACCGAGATAATGCTAATGGGTAGATTAGATATTATTTCAGGCGACTCTAAGTTAACAATAAACTACAATACCGTTTCTTCAGATGCAATAGATAATCTTATAAAAAAAATAAGAGAAAGTTATATTTCAGGTGCTAAACCCGCTATTGGAGAAGAACTAAAAAAAATTGAGAAAAATAACTTTGGGCTTATGTTTAAAACGGTTATTAGTGAATTTGAAAATCAAAATGAAAATTTATTTTATCTTGCTTTTCAAGATGAATTAAATATAACTCCTGAAGAAAAGAAAATAGAAGTCGATACATCTGAAGTCCACCTTGGAGGGGGAATCTATGCCTCAAATGGAAGCGAGTTCTTAGTTATCGAAAAAGGGGAAAAATTTGTAAAAGATGAAAAGGATTACCACGGTTTCCGTATATCCTATATCCCATTTAATAAAATAACTTCTGCAGAACTCAGCCCGCATAAAACGTTTACTAAAATTTCACAACTGGTACTGAATTTTTCAAAACAAAGCTACGATTACCTTTTCAACAGAGATAACAGTGAAGCTAGCAAGCTGGTAACTTACCTTAAAACTAATATAAAATAAAAAAAAGGGCTGCCCTGATAGGGCTGCCCTTTATATAATAAACTATTTCTTGATCCAAGACATCATGTTTCTTAGTTCGTTTCCTACTTTTTCTATTTGGTGTTCTGTTCCTCTTTTTCTCTTCGCATGCATATAAGGCATTCCTGCTTGAGTTTCTAGGATGAAGTCTTTTGCAAATTTACCTTCTTGGATGTCTTTTAATACTTCTTTCATTGCTTTTCTCGACTCTTCTGTTATTACTTTTGGTCCTGTGATGTAGTCTCCGTACTCTGCTGTGTTAGATATAGAGTCTCTCATCGCTTGGAATCCTTTTTCATATACTAGGTCTACTATTAGTTTCATCTCGTGTACACACTCGAAGTATGCGTTTATTGGATCATATCCTGCTTCTACTAGAGTTTCGAATCCTGCGATCATTAACTCTGTTACTCCTCCACAAAGTACAGCTTGTTCACCGAATAGGTCTGTTTCTGTTTCTTGCGGGAATGTTGTTTCTAGAATTCCTGATCTAGCTCCACCTACTCCGTACGCCCATGCAAGTGCGATCTCTTTTGTGTCCCCTGCTGGGTCTTGGTGGATTGCTATTAGACAAGGTACTCCGCTTCCCTCAGTGTATGTTCTTCTTACCATATGTCCTGGACCTTTTGGCGCAGTCATGAATACGTTTACGTCTTCTCTTGGTACGATTTGTCCGTAATGGATGTTGAACCCGTGTCCGAATCCTAGGTAAGCTCCTTCTTTTAGGTTTGGAGCAATCTCATTTTTGTATACTGATGCTTGTACTTCGTCTGGAGTAAGTATCATTACAACGTCTGCACCTGTTACTGCTTCCGCTACTGTTGATACTTTTAGTCCTGCTTCTTCTACTACTTTCCAAGATTTGAGATTTGCTTCCAGTTTTAAGTCCTACTGTTACATTAGCTCCGCTGTCTTTCAGGTTTAGTGAGTGCGCGTGCCCTTGGCTTCCGTATCCGATTACCGCTATTTTCTTGTCTTTTAAAAGATCGAAGTTACAATCCTTTTCGTAGTATATTTTTGCCATTAATATTATCTCCCGTCCTTAGTTTTTTCTTACAAACCCTTTAAATAACTGTTTTCCCGCCTCTATGCAGAGAAATTTTCCCTGTTCTTACCAGTTCCTTTATTCCAAACTTTGCCATCATATTGATGAAAGCGTTTAGTTTCCCTTCTTCTCCTGTGAGTTCAATTGTAAGGATATTTTCCCCAACATCTACAATTCTTCCCCTATATATGTCGGTTATCTGGATTACTTCCGACCTTACACTCTTATCAGCGTTTACTTTTACCATTATAAGCTCTCTTCCCACTGAAGTTTCTGGTGGAAGATCTATCACCTTAAGAGTGTCTATCAGCTTGTACAGCTGCTTTTGAATCTGTTCTAAAACGTCGTCGTCCCCTTCTACAACTATGGTCATTCTAGAATGATTTGGATTTTCAGTAACTCCTACAGACAGGCTTTCTATATTAAAACCCCTTCTACTAAAAAGCCCTGAAATCCTTGTAAGAACACCGGGTTTATTTTCAACTATTACTGAAATTACATGTTTCATTATAATTCCCCCTTCTTACCGATCATTACGTGGGAAGCTTTTCCTAGAGGTACCATAGGAAGTACATTTTCCTCTTTGGATACTTTTATGTCGAACAATACTGGTTCGTTTGTTGTCAGGTTTTCTCTTAGCAATCTATCTAGGTCTTCGGGTTTTTCTATTCTTACGCCTTTAAGCTTGTAGGCTTCCGCTAATTTTACAAAATCAGGACTAATTTCAAGGTCTACAGAAGAGTATCTATTATCAAAAAACAGCTCCTGCCACTGCCTTACCATTCCAAGATAAGAATTGTTTAGAATGACAACTTTTACAGGGATGTTAAAATGAGCAAGTGTCATAAGCTCTTGAGAGGTCATTTGTATACCTCCGTCACCTACAACAGCAATTACTGTTTCTTCCGGTTTCCCTACCTTCGCTCCTAGTGCTGCAGGAAGGCCGTAACCCATAGTTCCAGCTCCACCTGAGCTGCAGAAAGTTTCAGGTCTGTTGAAGTTGTAGTATTGGGCTGTCCACATTTGATGCTGCCCAACGTCCGTAACTATTATAGCATTTCCACCTGTTATTTCGCTAATTTTTTCTATTACTTGCTGCGGTTTTATTTCGACATCAGATTTCTCATATGTCATAGGGTATTCATTTTTCCATTGTGTAACCTGTTCAACCCATTCATCTTTTTCTTTTTCTCTTACTTTTTCAATAAGTTTCTTAAATACTTCTTTTACATCTCCCACTATAGGAACATCGGGCTTTTTGTTTTTTCCTATCTCCGCAGGGTCTATATCTATATGAATTATTTTTGAGTTTGGTGCAAACTCTTGGAGCTTACCAGTTACCCTGTCGTCAAACCTCATTCCAACGGCGATCAAAAGATCAGCTTCGTAAACAGCATAATTTGACGCAACAGTTCCATGCATTCCAAGCATGCCCAAAGAAAGTTCATGTGTAGACGGTATGGACCCTAATCCTAATAAGGTCATCGCAACAGGTATATTAGTTTTTTCGACAAATTCTATTAACTCGCTTGATGCCCTTGATTTAATTACACCTGCACCGGCAAGTATAAGAGGCCTTTTTGCACAGTTTATCAGCTTTGCTGCCATCTTAATTTGCTTGGGATGTCCTTCATAATTTGGCGAATAACTTTCCAACTTTAGCTCTTGGTTATATAATCTATCAAATTCATTAAAGTCCATTTTTTGTCCCTGTATATCTGACGGAATATCTATTAGTACTGGTCCTGGTCTCCCTGTCTTCGCTATATAAAAAGCTTCCTTGATTATTCTCGGAAGATCTCTTAAATTTTTTACAAGATAGTTATGCTTTGTAACAGGCATTGTTATCCCTGTAATATCTGATTCTTGAAATGCATCTTTTCCTATTTGATCAGTTGAAACTTGACCTGTTATAGCAACCATAGGAACCGAATCCATATATGCTGTCATAATACCAGTTATCAAGTTTGTAGCTCCAGGTCCTGAAGTTGCCAAGCAGACACCTACTTTTCCTGTAACCCTTGCATAACCATCGGCGGCATGAGATGCCCCTTGTTCGTGCCTTGTTAAAATATGGTGTATACCTTTAAAATCGTATAGCTCATTGTATATAGGGATAACTTTTCCCCCTGGATAACCGAAAATATCTGTAACTCCTTCTCTTTTCAATGTTTCCAGCAACACTCTGGCACCAGTTATTGTATTCATAAAATATTTCCTCCTAACTCCATCTATCAAAAACGCGAGGCTAATAACTCCTTTTAATTTCGTATCCTTCCCCATGAAAAGCATCTATAATCTCCCTAATATGCTTTTCCCCGTTTGTCTCAACAGTTACCTCAAGTTGTACCTGTGTAAATCTATCTAAATTTATAAATTGGTTATGGTCTAGCTTGACTACATTTGCACTTTCTTTTGCAAGTATTTCCGATACCTTTAGTAATTCTCCTGGCCTGTCTGTCAAGTCTACAGAGAATCTGAATATCCTACCTCTAGCAACAAGACCCTTGGTTATCATAGAAGAAATTGTGAGAACATCTATATTCCCACCACTTACCACACATACTATTTTCTTACCTTTTTCCTTTATTTTTTTCAAGCCTGCAAGCGGTAATATACCTGCATTTTCTGCGACCATTTTGTGTCTTTCCAAAAGCACTAAAAATGAATCCATCAGCTCATAATCCGATACCGTGACTATTTCATCCAAATATTCCTTTGCTATCTCATAAGTTTTTTCTCCAGCTATTTTTACAGCAGCACCATCGGCTATTGTATGCACCCTTTCAAGTTCTACAACTCCGTCATTTTCTATAGCCGCTTTCAAGCAAGAAGCTTCTTCCGGCTCTACACCTATTATTTTAATTTTAGGGTTAACTTTTTTAGCGCAGGCAGCTATACCGGCCACTAAACCTCCACCACCAACCGGAACTATTATTATATCCGCATCTGGGAGTTCTTCTAAAATTTCAAGGGCTATGGTACCCTGTCCAATTATTACATCTTCATCATCAAAAGGATGTATAAATTCGTACCCTTTTTCTTTTTGAAGTCTTTTAGCCTCGCTGTAAGCTTCATCATAAACTTCACCTGCAAGAACTACTTTAGCACCATATTTTTTTGTAGCTTCTACTTTTATAAGCGGAGTCGGCTTAGGCATAACAATCGTTGCCTTTACCCCTAACTTCTGCGCTGCATAGGCAACACCCTGTGCATGATTTCCAGCAGAGGAGGCAATAAGCCCCCTCTGCTTTTGCTCATCACTTAATTGTGAAACCTTGTTATACGCTCCTCTTATTTTAAACGCTCCTGTTTCCTGTAAGTTTTCAGGTTTTAAATATACTGAGTTTCCACTTTCTTCGCTGAAAATCCCACTGTATATGAGCTCTGTTTTTCTTAATACTCCTCTTAGTCTCTCTCTAGCATCCTCAAACTTCTTCAGCTCTAGCACTCAAAAACTCCCTTCTATAACTCCTCAATAGCCCCTTTATCTGCTGAGCTAACAAATTTTGCATATTTCACTAAGTACCCTTCGGTTACTTTAGGTACAAATTTGGTGAGCTCTTTCTTTCTGCTTTCTATCTCTTCAACGCTTAATTTTACGTTTATACTTCTATTAGGAATATCAATTTCAATTATATCCCCTTCTTTTATAATCGCTATTTCTCCGCCGTCAGCAGCTTCTGGAGAAACGTGTCCTATAGATGCACCTCTTGTGGCCCCAGAGAATCTACCGTCTGTTATAAGCGCTACATCTTCATCAAGACCCATTCCAGCTATTGTTGCTGTTGGAGCAAGCATCTCTCTCATACCAGGTCCACCTTTAGGTCCTTCGTATCTGATTACAATAACATCGCCTTTATTGATTTTACCAGTTATTATAGCTTCTATTGTATCCTCTTCAGATTCAAAAACCTTAGCTGGTCCAGTGTGTTTCAGCATTTTTGGCGAAACTGCACCCTCTTTTACAATACACCCATTACGTGCTATATTTCCTTTTAATACAGCAAGTCCTCCTGTAGGATGCACTGGGTTATCAAAAGTCCTGATTACATCTTCTATTACAACTTTTCCCTTAGCTGCTATCTCTTTTATTGTAGCTAAAGTTACTGATTTAGAATCAAAAAGTAGTCCTTTTTCATCTAGTCTATTAAGAACTGCTGCTATTCCTCCAGCCGCGTTTAAATCTTCTATAAAATACTTTCCTGATGGCGACAGCTTAGATATTTGAGGTACTTTTTTACTGTACATATCGAAGTCGTCTAATGAAAGTTCTACTCCAGCACTATGGGCAATAGCTGGAAGGTGAAGCGAAGTATTTGTAGATCCTCCAAGAGCCATATCAACTGCCACTGCATTTAAAAATGCTTCTCTAGTCATTATATCCCTTGGTTTAAGATCAGCTTCAACAAGCTTCATCATCTGCATTCCTGTTTCTTTTGCAAGTCTTATTCTTTCAGAAAAAACAGCTGGTACAGTACCGTTACCTGGTAGAGCCATTCCTAGTGCCTCAGTTAGGCAGTTCATTGTATTAGCCGTATACATCCCCGAGCATGACCCGCAAGTCGGACAAGCGCTGTCTTCTACACAAGCTAGCTCCTCCGCTGTCATGTTCCCTTTTTCATATTCCCCAACATATTCAAATACGTTGCTTAATCCTATTTTTTTATCCATAAAAGTACCAGCAAGCATTGGTCCACCACTAACAACTATAGAAGGTATATTTAGCCTTGCAGCCGCCATAAGCATCCCTGGCACTACTTTATCACAGTTTGGTATAAGTATTAACCCGTCAAAAGGTGTTGCCTTTACAGTGGCTTCTACTGAGTCAGCAATTATTCCCCTTGTTGCAAGCGAGTATTTCATCCCTTCATGATTCATCGCGATACCATCGCAAACCCCTATAGTTCCAAATTCTAGTGGGACTCCGCCCGCGAGCCGTACTCCAGCCTTGACTGCATCTATAATAGTTCTGAGGTGCACGTGTCCAGGAATTATTTCATTGTATGATCCAGCAATTCCTATTATCGGTCTTGAAATTTCCTCATTTGTAAGTCCTAAAGCTTTTAATAATGACCTGTGCGGAGTTCTTTTTACTCCTGATTTCATCTTGTCACTTCTCATTTTTTTTCACCTCATCGTTATTTTTATAATTTAAAAATTTTAAATAAATCCTTGCAAATGGCTGTGCGTGGCTCTCTTATTAAAAATAACTAATAATTAATTTAGCTAATTTTAACTTCGCTGATATATAGTCTAAAAAATTAAAAAAAATATTTAACACCTAAAAAATCACTCTGTATAAGTTTAGATAATGATATACATTCATTATTAAATAAGGATATACAATATATAAAAAAATTTTAATGTTTCATGTATTTACAAGTTTGCATGCTTATTATATAATGAGTTATCTCTTTTTTACAAGCTACAACTTTTTCTCCAGACCGAGTAATTCCGCTGAAAACGTAAGGTCGTTCCACACTTCACACTAAAGCAACAAACAATTTTCATATATAATATTAGGGAGGAATAAAAAATGATAAATACTCAAAAAATTTGGATGGACGGAAAATTAGTTGACCACGACGATGCTAAAATACACGTTCTTTCCCATGTAATTCACTATGGAAGTGGCTTTTTCGAAGGAATCAGATCTTACGATACTCCAAAAGGAGCTGCAATCTTCAGATTAGACGAACATATCAAAAGACTGTTTGATTCATGCAAGATTTATAGAACAGAAGTACCTTTTACTGAGGAAGAAGTTAAAGATGGTATCATGGAGGTATTAAAAGCAAACAATTTAAAAGGTTCTTATATAAGACCACTTATCTATAGAGGATATGCTCAGCTTGGTGTAAACCCACTAACATGCCCTGTTAATGTGATGGTATCTGCTTGGGAGTGGGGAGCTTACCTTGGTGAAGAAGCTCTTAAATACGGTATAAAAGCACAAACATCTTCTTGGAGAAGACTTGCTCCAAACACTATGCCTACCATGGCAAAAGCTTCTGGAAACTACCTTAGCTCACAGCTTATAAAAATGGAAGCCCTTGAAAATGGTTATGACGAAGGTATTGCACTTGACTACCAAGGCAACGTAAGTGAAGGTAGTGGAGAAAACCTATTCGCAATCAGAGACGGGGTTATCTACACTCCTACAATAACTGCTTCTGCTCTTGTTGGTATAACACGTGACAGCATAATAAAGATAGCAGAGTACCTTGGATATAAAATAGTAGAGCAAAATATCCCTAGAGAGTTTCTTTATGTGGCTGACGAGATATTCTTAACTGGAACTGCTGCGGAGGTTACACCTGTGTCATTTATCGATGGAATAAAAATCGGTAAGGGAGAAAGAGGTCCTGTTACTGAAAAAATCCAAGACCTATACTTTAAAATTGTAAGAGGCGAGTTCACTTTAGATGAAAACTGGCTTACATTTATAAAATAAGTTTAAATAAAAAATATAGCTACAATTAGAATCCTTCATGGTACCCTATTATTTAGATATTTTTAGTTAACTTTTGGCTAAAAATAAGATATACTTAACATATATTATTTGTTAAGTACAAGGGGGTATTATGAGGGATTTAAATTATTTAACACTACTTTCAAGTCAGTATCCGAGCATTGGGATGGTTTGTTCCGAGATAGTCAACCTACAGGCAATACTAAACCTTCCAAAACCTACAGAACACTTTTTGACTGACATACATGGGGAATACGAAGCTTTCACTCATATACTTAGAACTGCTTCTGGAGTATTAAAACTGAAAATAGAAGATGTATTCGGCTATAGAATTTCAAGTGAGGAAAAGAAGAATTTAGCCAGGCTGATATTTTATCCTGAACAAAACTTGGAGAGAATAAAGGGCGAGGTAGATAATATGGCGGACTGGTACCGTGTAAACATCTACAGACTTATAAGTATATGTAAAGTTGTATCGTCTAAATACACCCGTTCAAAGGTGAGAAAAGCTCTACCAAAAGATTTTGCATACATAATAGAGGAACTCCTCCACCTGAAAAGTACACAATTAAACAAAGAAGAATACTATAATCAAATAATCAATACCATAATAGAGATAGAAAGGGCCGACAAGTTCATTATTTC
>QKCP01000129.1 GCA_003246855.1 Ilyobacter polytropus | reverse complement strand
TGCGCCCTTTTCTGAGGCACAGGGATAATATTATCACAGTCCACTTTCTTTGTCAACGGTTTTTTTGTTTTTTTATTAAAACTTTATTGCTAAAGCAAATATTTTACATATTATTCTTTCTCTAAGAAACGTCTACAGCATCTTAATAAAAATCTCTACAAGTTCAGAATCAAAGTGTGTACCCTTATACCTTTCCATCTCTTCTAAGGCCTCGTCATAGATTTTCCCCCTACAATAAGACCTGAAATAAAAACCCCTATTATAAAACAACATTCTGCTGAGCTGACATGAATCTCTCCTAAGTTTTTTCTTAGCACAGAAGCTTCCATCGAAATTATTATAACCTCTATCTAAACATGGAAAAGCATCCCAAAACTCAGTGTAAGTATCAAGGATATAATTGGCTGAATCATGCTGAAAACACCATATGTAAAAACAGCTTTTTTTCTCAGCCAAGTTTCCTTTTCTTATTATAATAGTTGCCATTTTTCAGAAAATTCCTCAATTCCCCTCATAGACTCTTCTCTTTTTGAATTTTGTTGTGAATAAAATAATGGATATAAATAGTATTAAAGAAAGGTCACTTAGTAAAAAAGAGGCTGGGCTTCCACCATAAAGCCATTCCACAGAAAGTTTAAAAACTTTTGTGCATAAAATAGTTACCACAGTGTCTGAGAAGGCCAATATTAAAATACATATTAATGCCACACTTACACCCTTGAAAAATTCCACTTTAAATATTTTCAAAAGAATAAATATAAAAAGAAGTAAAAATAAAATTGTATGCACTCCAAAACTTATTGGGAGTCTTCTTATAAAAAAGATAGCCGTACCCAAAAAAGCTCCAGAATAAATTACCTTCATTATTCCCCCTTTTTTGTCTGCCAACAATTGTGCACCCTTTACCATGAGTATACTTTCAGGTATCATTCTGAAAATAATTGCGATTAAATATTTTATCAGCATTACATAAACCCCCAATTATTGTATTATCTATCAAAACATTATTACTAGTTTACACTTTTTTGCCCTAAATTTCAAATTACTTTACAATAATTATAATCAAATTATAATTATTGTTTTATTTTATACATAGGGGATATTTTTCTCTGTAAATATCTAGCATAATCCATGATAGTAACTTGACATGAAATCTTTATTTTATTTAATTTGTTGAAAATCCAAAAGGAAATGCTTAAAATATTTAGAAAATATATTTAAGTTTTTAAATTTAGCCGTCCGTCGGAATTAAATGGAGGTATATTATTATGAGTTTTAAAAGAAGCAGCGGAATACTTCTTCACCCAACGTCTCTTCCTGGGAAATATGGTGTCGGTACTCTAGGTAGGGAAGCATACAAGTTTGTAGATTTTCTAATAAAGTCTAAACAAAAACTTTGGCAGATTTTGCCACTTGGCCCAACTGGTTATGGGGCGTCCCCTTACCAATGTTTTTCTGCATTTGCGGGAAATCCTGTTTTAATAGATTTGGAAAAACTTGTGGAAAATGGATTCCTTAATGTAGAAGATTTAGAAACATCTGAAATTTTTGACAATTCAAAGTTCGACTATGACAAAGCTTTTAATTTCAAAAAACCTCTGCTGGCCAAAGCTTTTAAAAATTTTAAACTAATAGACGATGTACTAGAAAAAAGCAAATTTGAAGTTTTCTATTCCAATAATTCCTCATGGCTGGATGATTACTCGCTTTTTAGGTCGCTTATAGAATATTTTAATGGAAAATCCTGGCAGGATTGGGATGAGGACATCAAGCTCAGAGACCCTGTAGCTATCCAGCGCTATACCGAGGAACTTTCAGAAAGAGTAGAGTTTCATAAGTTTATTCAATATCTTTTTTTCAAGCAGTGGCTTGAGGTAAAAGCATACGCAAATGAAAACGGGATAAAAATAATAGGGGATATTCCTATTTTTATATCATTTGACAGTTCAGATGCTTGGGCAAATCCAGAACTATTCCTTTTTGATGAGGATAGAAAGCCGGTATCCGTTGCAGGAGTTCCACCTGACTACTTTAGTGAGACAGGGCAGCTCTGGGGAAACCCGTTGTACAACTGGGAAGTATTGAAAGAGACAAACTTTAAGTGGTGGGTTGAAAGAGTGGAAAAAAACCTTGAAATATCTGATATAATAAGGGTAGACCACTTTAGAGGATTTGCAAACTACTGGTCCATCCCTTATGGAGAGAAAACTGCAATAAACGGTGAATGGATCCCTGCACCTGGAAAAGAACTCTTTGAAACCATTAGAGAAAATCTTGGTGTCCTGCCTATAATCGCAGAGGACCTTGGTATTATCACCCAAGAGGTGAATGATCTGCGTGATTATTTTGGATTTCCAGGTATGAAAATACTGCAATTCGCCTTTGCCCCGCACGATGAGAGTACTCATTTACCTCACACATATTCCAAAAACACAGTTGTTTATACCGGTACCCATGACAACGAAACTACACTGGGATGGTTTGATTCTACATATGAAGAAAGTAGAAATTTTGCTAAAAATTATCTAAAAATAGATATGAAAGAAAGCGTCCCTTGGCAGTTTATACAAGCTGCATGGGCATCTGTATCAAATATAGCCATAGCACCTATGCAAGATTTTCTAGAGCTTGGTAACGAAGCAAGAATGAATACTCCTGGGACAATATTTGAAAATTGGCAGTGGAGGTTAAAAGAATGGGAATTAAGCGACTCCATTGCAATGAAATTAAAAGATTTGACAAAATTGTATTTTAGATAAATAAAAAAACCGGCCGTAGCCGGTTTTTTTATAGGCATTAGAATAAGCCGGATTATGTTTCTGTTAATCATTTATCTAGATCACTAATCGCTTAGTGATTCAAGCAACCTACCCGAAGACGAGAGCGAGCCACCCTCTTAAATGTCTTTCTATTTGGTTTTGCTCCGAAGGGGGTTTACCTAGCTATCTTAGTCTCCTAAGATACTGGTGGTCTCTTACACCACCTTTTCACCCTTACCCGAAGGCGGTTTGTTTTCTGTGGCACTTTCCTTAAGATTTCTCTCAGCAGTCGTTAGCTGCCCTTCTGCTCTATGGAGTCCGGACTTTCCTCGTCTACAAACTGTAGCCGCGATTAACCCTAATACCTCTTTATTTTGTTCTTTATTTTTCTTAACTTTATTCTTCTAAAATTTTTAACTATTTTTTTGAAAAATAATATCGGTATGATTATTATCAAGTATTTCCAAAGTCTTGGTTTTTCTTCTTCTGGTAAAACTTCGACTTTTTCTGGATTCAGCAAGACATTTAATTCAATTATCAGATCTTTAAAAAAATTTGAAAATTCTCCCTTTTTTAAAGCTTTTTCTGAATTTTCTAAAACTTCACCAATATTTTCTTTACTAGCAGTTACATCTATATCCTGCGAAAGATTGATGGACACTTTATATTTTTTATCTTCCTGAAAAACTAAATTAATTATAACACTTTTCTCATACTTATTCAAATCTTTTCCTATTTCAGTATCAGATTTAATGGTATTTACCCTATAATTCAGGCCAGTTTCTTCTCTGCTCTCTTCTATTAACCTCTCAATCTTATCTATCTCAGCTCTTTTAAGCACCCCTACTTTGTCGTCTACCTGAGAAAAAGAGAGCTTACAAATCACTAGTGCTAAAATTAGTACAACTCGAAACATCTCAAACTCCTATCTATATTGAAATACTGGCTCATCATTGTATACCTCTATCTCCACATCATCACCCAATTTATCCTTAATAAGGTCTGAAAAAAATACCTCACTTTCATAATGACCTATATCTATCAAAGATATTCCGGCTTCCTTTGCGTCAAGAGCTTCGTGGTACTTTAGATCTCCTGTTACAAAAAGGTCTACATTTAATTTTAAAACCTTAGATAAAAAACTTGCTCCACTTCCGTTTATCACTGCAACTTTTTTTATTTTCTTGTTTTTGCCACAAACGACCCTTAAGTCTTTTATACCCAGCTGGGATTTTATGAGTTCTACATACTCATCCATCCCATACTCTTTTTCCAGAGTAAAATATCTACCTATGCCACCCTTTACATACTTGTTATCTATCTTTATTATCTCATATGCAGGTTCTTTATAGGGGTGAACTTTTTTGACCTCCCCAAGGATTGCATATAGCATATTCTTTTCTCCTATTATCTCGACCTTTCTACTTTCGTTTAGTACGCCATCTACCCTCTCCTCGTTTTCGGATGAATATGAAACATTTTTATATCCGTTAAACTCCAGCAAGCCACTGCAGTTTATCTTCTTCAAAACGGCCTCAAAATAATCCTCCGGCATGTATACTGATAGTTTATACACGTCATAGCAGATTTCGTCAACTATTTTATAGTTTTTTGCCCCTATTTTTTTTGCAATATACTCATTTAAGCCTCCCGATGCGGAGTCGAGGTTGGTGTGCATAGAATATACAGCTATATCGTTTTTTATTAACTTCAGCACTTTCCTACCTACGGTGGTGGTGCTTGTTATACTTTTAAGACCAGAAAATATCATCGGATGATGGCTTATTATTAAGTTTGCACCAATTTTTATTGCGTGTTCAACAGTTTTTTCAGTTACATCCAGCGATATTTGTACTTTTTTTATATCGCTTTCTATCTCGCCTAGCAAAAGCCCTATATTATCCCATGACTCGCCTAAATTTTTCGGGTAGTGCTTCTCAAGTTTACCCAAAATGCTTTTCAGCTTCACTGAAATATCCACATCCTTTCCCCTGCATACTTCAACTTGTCTATTGCTCTTTCCTTTAAGAGTTTGACTCTCTCAGGGGTCATGTCTAGTTCGCTGGCAATTTCCCTAAAATTATACCTGCCATCCTGTCCAAGACCATAGTACATCTCTATTATTCTTCTTTCTTTGTAGCTCAGCTTTTTTAAGAGCTTCGATACTTTTAACTTCTGGCTAAGCTCCTCTAAATCCTTATCTATCTCATCCACTGTAGAGTAATCGCTCAAACCCGATTTGTCTTTTTCTTTCAAGTTTATTATATTCATATCCAGAGCCTTTTTCACTCTTAGAACTTCTTCTAAATTCAAATCAAGTTCTTCCGCTATCTCCTCATTTAAAGGTTTCCTGTCATTTTTATCATAGTACTCCTGTTCAAAAAGTTCTATTTTTTTATGCAGCAAATAGATATAATTCGGTATTTTTATTACATTTATTCTTTTTTTAAGTGATTCTATTATCTCTTTTTTTATCCACCAGGTAGCATAGGTAGAAAATCTATATCCCTTGGTTTCGTCAAACTTTTCAATTGAATTTATAAGTCCTATTGTACCGTCTTGAATAAGATCCATATAATGTATCCCGGACTTAGAGTATTTCAATGCTATCTTTGCTACAAGTCTTAAATTTGAAGTGACAAGTTTTTCCCTTGCCTCAAGATCTCCCGCTCTTGCCCTTTTGACACAGTCTACTTCTTCCTCTTTTGTCAGCAGGTTGTACACAGTTATTTCATGGAAATACTGTTCTAAAATGTTGTCGCTGTAGTACTCGTCAGTTGGAACTTCTTCTATGTCCTCATAGTCCTCCTCTTCCTGTATAGAAAGGTTGTGCTCCATAGCCTTTGTTATGAATTTAGAAAATTGTTCATTTGTAATATGATACTCAGACAGGATATCCTCAAATTCCGACTGCTTCAAGTCTCTATTTTTTATTTTATCTTTTATCTCTAAAAATATTTCCTCAGTTAACTTCATTGTCTCCCTCATTTCTTAATAATTACAAATTAAAAACATCCCAACAGCAATTTAAAATCTGCACTAAAAATAGGAGCTCTAAGCTCCTATCCCTACATCTTAAAGTCTTCTAGTTTTTTTCTTCTGCTTGGATGTCTAAGCTTTCTAAGAGCTTTTACCTCTATTTGTCTTATTCTCTCCCTTGTAACTTTGAATATCTTACCTACCTCTTCCAAGGTTCTAGGACATCCGTCATCCAGGCCATATCTAAATCTCAATACCTTTTCTTCTCTTTCACTTAAAGTTCCTAGTACTTGGTCTAATTGCTCTTTTAGCAGATTTCTATTGGTTTGCTCATACGGACTCAAAATTTTGTTGTCTTCCACAAAATCCCCTAGTTCACTATCTTCCTCGCTTCCAACAGGAGTTTCAAGTGAAATTGGATCTTGATTCATTTCAAGAATAGACTTTATCTTTTCAGGTTCCATATCCAACCTTTTTGCCAGTATCTCAGGAGTAGGATCTTTACCTGTTTCTTGCAGGTAGATTCTGCTCTCCTTTTTTATCTTGTTAATTGTTTCGATCATATGTACCGGTATTCTTATAGTTCTACCTTGGTCAGCTATAGCCCTTGTAATAGCCTGTCTTATCCACCAGGTTGCATAAGTAGAGAATTTGTACCCCTTGGTATACTCAAACTTTTCCACGGCCTTCATAAGACCTATGTTTCCTTCTTGTATAAGGTCCAGCAGCTTAAGTCCTCTATTGGTATGTTTTTTAGCTATACTCACAACCAATCTCAAGTTTGCTTCCACAAGCTGCTTTGCAGCCCACTTGTCACCTTCATCAGCTCTACTTGCAAAATTAAGCTCTTGTTCATGTGTAAGTAGTGGTATTTGGCCTATCTCTCTTAAATACATCTTTATAGGTTCGTCAACCTCGATATTTTTTGAAACACTCAAAAGGTCGGCTTCAAGCTCTTCTTCAGAAATCTCGTCAATAAGCTCCGGATCAAACTCTAAGTCAAATTCTGATGTAGACTCTGCTTCTTCACCTTCCTCTTCAGTTTCTTCCTCAGTTTCCCCAGATTTTTCAGCAACTTTTTCCTCTTTTTCAGAAGCCTCTTTTTTCTTGAGTATTTTTTCCAATTCCTCTTTTTTTACGATTTTTATCCCTTGCTTTTCCATACCGGATAAAAGCTCTTCTATTTTTTCAGGAGGAAAATCATCTTTCAATAGCTCATTAACCTCTTCAAAAGTTATCATATTATCTTTTAAGGCTTTTTTTGCCAGAGCTATAACTTTATCATTTTTTATAAATTCTTTCATTCACAATTGCCTCCTTAAAAATTAATACTCCATCTCTTTCAACCTTTTATTTATTTCCATCAACTCAACGTAGCTTAGAGACGCATTCTTCATTTTGAATTCAAGTTTTTTTAGCTCTGACCAAAGCTTTAGCTCTTTATTCAACTTACAAATTTCAAGCTTATACTTGAGCTCTCTATTTATCCAGGACTTCAATATTTCATTAAAATTTTCTTCTTTTCCCCTGCTATCAGAATAAACGTGGCCGGATGAAATAAGTTCTAAAAACATAGACTTTTCTTCCTCGTTGAAATATTCATCATTCATTATCTGGGGGATTATTTCCTTATTTTGCCCTTGAAAAAAACTCATTATTTTTTTTAGAAAATTATTTTCTATCTCTTTGTCCTTTAACACGTCATAATATTCCGGATTTTCAAGCAGAAATTTTACAGTCTCCTGCTCCAAATTGTCGATGTCCTCTATATTAAATTTTACTTCTAAAAACTCTTCTTTCCTACTGGTAGTTATTTTTTTTATACTTTTAACCAGTATTCCGTCTAAAACGTTTTTTTCCAAACCAAGCTGAGCACTCAATTTATCTAGATAAAGGCTTCTGTCCAAATCATTTTCAATGGACTGAAAAAAATCAAAAAAACGGTTTATAAAATTTCTTTTGGACATAAGGTCTGTTAGATCATACTCTTTTGCATATCTCGAGTACAAAAAATCAAAAATTTCCTTAGAATTTTTTACCTGTTTTAAAAATTCCATTTTCCCAAACTTTTTTAAAAATTCATCCGGATCCTTGGCTCCATTGAATTCTATAACTCTTATGTTGAATCCATGTTTCTTCAAGATTAAGCCAGCTTTTTCAGCAGCCATTCTCCCTGCATCATCCATATCAAATGCTATTATTACATTTGAGGTATACCTTTTCAGAAGCTCTGCTTGCTCATCTGTAAACGCTGTTCCTAGCGGTGCAACAGCCACGTCGAAACCATAATAGTGCGCTGTCAGAACATCCATATACCCTTCCATCAATATAGAATAAGATTTTTTCCTTAAAATTCTGCCAGATTCCTTTATTCCGTACAGATTATTCCCCTTAGTAAAAACTGGGGTTTCCGGAGAGTTTATGTATTTGGCAACATCTTTTCTATCTTCTAGGGTCCTACCTCCAAATCCGACAACCTTACCCGAAGGCGAATATATCGGAAATATAACCCTATTCCTAAAAGTATCGTAATAACCCTTATCTCCTTTTTTTACAAGGCCCAAGCGTGCTATGTCCTCTGCTTCATAGCCTTTGGACAAGAGATAATCGTGCATATCTTCCCACGAATTTTTAGCGTAACCTATCCCATTATTTTTTATAAAATCTGGGCTTAGTTTTCTCCCTAAAAGGTATTCCAGTGCCTGTCTGCCATCATTGCTAAAGATATTTTCTTTAAAGTGTTCCAGTGCATCCTCTAGTATCTTATAATATCTATTGTAATTTTCGCTATTCTCCCTAGAATCCACAGGGTTTATGTCAATTCTGTATTTTTTAGATAGTTCGGTTACGGCACTGATAAAATCGACTTTATTGTACTCCATATAGAACTTGACAGCCGTTCCGCCAGCTCCACAAACAAAACACTTGTATATATTTTTTGTTGGGCTTACCATAAAAGAAGGGTTGTTATCTTCGTGAAAAGGACACAACCCCTTGTAATTTGATCCGGTTTTTTTTAATTCTACATATTCCCCTATAACATCTACTATATTCAACTGATTAAACAGTTTTTCTAAATCTTCCTGCCTGTATTTCATATAGGCTCCTTTTTTATTTTCAAGACTTCCTGAAAACCTATTCTATATTATAGTATATTTTTTGTATATATGCAAGTTCAAAAATGCAACTTGCGTTCAATATTCAAGCTCTTTGGTCAAATGTATATACACAAATTATAAGGCTCACAGCTATATTTTATACCTTCAAAATGGACTTGCTTTTTTAGTTTATAATCTTTACATTTTGTATTTATTTTCAAATTCTATGCTGCCCTGCTTACCCAACTCTATTGTTCTCATACAGAACAATCTTCTGTCTTTAATCCCGTCATCATCAGAATAAAAAAAGACACTCAAGTGTCTTTTTGACTGCTTTTCAGATAATGGGCGGCTTTGCCGCCCAATAATTATTTTACAAACAAAGGAACCAATACCAGAGAAACAATTGACATAAGTTTTATAAGTATGTTTAGCGATGGTCCAGATGTATCTTTAAATGGATCTCCTACTGTATCCCCAACAACCGCAGCTTTATGCCTTTCAGAACCCTTTCCGTCCCCTTTATAGCCAGCTTCTATCTGCTTTTTAGCGTTGTCCCAAGCACCACCGGCATTAGCCATCATTATCGCCATTAGTATCCCTGTAACCAACGCTCCTGCTAGCAAGCCACCTAAAGCTTGCACTGACCAAAGCCCTATTACAACTGGAGCTAATACTGCAAGTACCCCAGGTACAACCATATATCTCAATGAAGATCTAGTTGATATCTCTACACATCTTTTATAATCCGGTTTTGCCTTTTTCTCCATTATTCCAACAATTTCTCTAAACTGCCTTCTTACTTCAGTAACCATCTCCATGGCAGCTTTACCTACTGCTGTCATGGTCAATGCTGAAAACAGGAATGTTAACATACCACCAAGAAATAGCCCTACTATAACTTTTGGATCAGTTACATCTATTGCTAGAGCTTCTCCAGTTTTAACTTCAATGGCTGATCTGTATGCAGCAAATAATGATAAAGCTGTAAGTGCAGCTGATCCTATCGCAAATCCTTTTCCAACAGCTGCCGTAGAGTTACCAACTGCATCTAGTCTATCTGTACATGCCCTTACTTCATGAGGAAGCTCTGCCATCTCAGCTATCCCTCCGGCGTTGTCTGCCACAGGTCCATATGCGTCTACAGCCACTACCATACCTGTTGTAGCTAACATCCCTACGGCAGCTATTGCTATCCCATAAAGCCCAGCAAATGAATGCGCTACAAGAATTGCTATTGCTATTACTATTATAGGAGCAACTGTAGATTCCATCCCAACAGCTAATCCTTGAATAATAGCTGTTGCAGGTCCTGTTTCAGCAGCATCCGATATAGAATTAACCGGTTTTTTCCCGGTATCAGTATAATATCCTGTATAAGCAGCTATCGCTAATCCAGCTACTAATCCTGCCAATATCGCCCAAAATATCCCAACAGATAGCCCAAGTCCTTTTATTATTACAAAAGATGCAAGAAGTGCTAAGATACCCGCAATTCTGGTCCCATTTTCAAGCTTATGATAAACCTTGTTCGGATCATCTGTCTTTACAGTCACTGTAGCTATAATCGAACCGACGATCCCTGCTGCTGCAATAAGAATCGGAGCTATCATATAGCTAGCCCCCATTGTTGCCCCAAGAGCCATTGTTGCTATGATTGATCCAACATATGACTCGAAAAGGTCGGCTCCCATCCCAGCTACGTCCCCTACGTTGTCTCCTACGTTATCCGCGATTGTCGCAGGGTTTCTAGGGTCATCTTCAGGTATGCCAGCTTCAACTTTTCCTACAAGGTCCGCACCTACGTCTGCAGCTTTTGTGTATATACCTCCGCCAACTCTTGCAAATAGTGCTATAGATGAAGCTCCCATTCCAAATCCGGTGATTACATTCATATCCAATTTAAATACCAACGATAATATTGAAAGTCCTAAAATTCCAAGTCCTACAACCGCGAGCCCCATAACGGCTCCTCCAGCGAAAGCAACGTCCAATGCCTTAGCCAAGCCGCCTTCTTTTGCAGCTATAGCCGTCCTACCGTTTGCTTTAGTTGCTATCCTCATCCCGATATTTCCAGCGATAGCTGAAGTAACGGCTCCTAAAACAAATGTAACTGAAACAAGTGGATTTAAAAATATACCCAGTAATAAAGCTACCCCTAATACAAACCATACCAATATCTTGTACTCAGCTGTTAAGAAAGCCATGGCTCCTTCCCTTATCGCTTCCGTTATTTCCTCTACTTTCGGGATGTTGATTTCATATTTCTCAACTTTTTTCGCATAGAAAAATGAAGCGGCTAATGCTAAGATACCCCCGATAACCCCTGCATACACTAACTGTTCCAATTTGTTACCCCCCTTTTTAAATTGTAATTTAGTTAATAGCATCTAAAGTCCTATTATAACTATATACAACATTTTGGAGTTTTTTAAAACTTTTTTACAATTTTTTCCATGTAATTATGTTTTTTTACAAATTAATGTATTTTTTCATGCCGCTACTATAATGTAAGTTCATCTTGTCATCGACTATCAGGAGTTCTGTGTTTTCAAGTTTCTCAACAGAATTTAGGCCATCTTCTATTCCCATACCAAAAAATGCTGTAGATAGCATATCTGCTAAAAATGCATTTTCTGCTACAACAACAACCATTTTTTTGTCGACTACAGGGTATCCTGTAGTTTTGTCCAATATGTGGTGGTATCTTTTCCCGTCTATCTCTATATAGGTTTGGTAGTCGCCTGAAACTCCAACTGCCTTGCCATCTATTTCCAAAATTTTTAAAAGTTCAGAAGGATTCTCCGGATTTTGAACTCCTATTCTCCATGGTGAACCAAGTTTTTGGCCCACAGTTTCTATACTAGAGATAGATGAAATAAAGGCTGATTTTATTCCTTCAGCTTCTAACCTCTCTTTTGCTTTGGATATGGCGTACCCTTTTAAAAATGAACCGGTATCTAATCTCTGTCCTTCCTTAGACAGCCTAATCTTCGTGCCATCAACTATAAGATCATCATAGTTAACTAGTGCTTTTGCCTCAGATAATTCTTTTTCAGTCGGCAGAGAGTCTCTGTTAGTATCTGAGAACCCCCAAACCTCCATCAAAGGAGCTATGCTTATATCATATTTCCCATTACTCATTTGGTAAACTTTTCCAACTTCTTTCAATAGATAAAGGGTTTCCTCGTCTATTTCCACAGGGTTTAGCGGATCTTGGTTTAAGATGTAAAAAATGCTGTTTTCGTTGTGAGTATTCAGTTTTTCGTCTATTCTTTCTATTTCTTGGAAGGCAGCTGCAATAGCTTTTTTAGCCTTTTTTTCATCACTGTCATAAATTATTATTTTTATCAAGGTTCCAAATGCAAATCTTTCTTCCTCCACCATTTTTGGGCTTTTTGAACATGAAAACAGAAACAAGGTGGATACGATTAATAAAAATAATTTTCTCATGTTTTTTATTCCTCTTCTTCTGAGTCGATCATCCCGACTTTACCGTCTAAAACTTCAAGTAGAGTTTTTCTATAAAGAGTTTCCTTTGTAGAAGTTTTTACAAGTGGCTCGTCTCCCTTTACAAGATCTCTTGCTCTTTTGCCTGCCACTATAGCTAACACGTATTTATTTGGGATTTTTTTCAATAAATCATCATATATTATCTCTTTTTTCATTTTAATTTCCCCCTTCTAACTCTTCCCCTTTTATTATAGTCATAAGTTCTTCACATGCCTGCTCTATTGTATAGTTTACAACTGTTTTATCATAATATTTCTCATACTGGAGCTCTTTAAGAGAATTTTTAAGCCTTATTTGCACAGTTTCTTCATCCTCCGTGCCTCTCCCGCGAAGCCTTCTTTCCAGATCTTCCTCGGTAGGAGTCTTAAAAAATACGAGCATAGCGTCAGGATATTTTTCTTTTACCTGTATGCCGCCTTGAACGTCTATCTCAAGAATTATATCCTCACCTTTTTCAAGCCTTGTATCCACCTCAGACTTCAGTGTCCCATAATAATTCCCGTGTACATTGGCATACTCTAAAAATGACCCTTTTTCGATTTTTTCTTGAAACTGTTCTTTTGTCAAAAAATGGTACTCTCTACCATTTACCTCTCCTATTCTTGGTTTCCTGGTAGTGGCTGAAACTGCAAGGTTTATTCCTAATTTTAGTCTTACTATTTTACAAACAGTGGATTTTCCTGCACCACTAGGGCCTGAAACAATAAATAAATTCCCCTTTGGCATTCTACTCTCCCTTTCCTATCCTGCTCGATATTGTCTCCGGGTTTATGGCAGACATTATGACATGGTTGCTGTCTGTTATTATTAGAGCCCGCGTCTTTCTTCCATAAGTCGCATCTATCAGCTTATTTTGAAGCTTCGCTTCTTCCTTTAATCTCTTGCTAGATGCAGAGTCTGGATTTATTATCCCTACTATCCTCTCATCTATCACAATATTTCCAAATCCTATACCTATAGGCCTCATACTCCACCCCTACTCTATGTTCATAACCTGTTCTCTTATTTTTTCTACCTCTGTCTTGCATTCCACAACCAACTTTGAAATCTCATAAAAATTGCACTTTACTCCGCAAGTATTCAGTTCTCTGAACATCTCTTGAAGTATGAAGTCCAACTTCTTTCCCAAACTATCCTTCACGTTGTCTAACTCTATTAAAAATTGCTTCAAATGACTTTCTAACCTTGAAGTTTCTTCAGAAACGTCAAATCTATCTGTAAACATTAACACTTCTTTAAGTATATCCTTTTCGTTAAATTCAACATCTGATTTTATCGAATTTAGTCTTTCCAACATCTTACCTTTGTGGTATTCTAGTACTTCATCTTTATGTTCTAGTATAAGAGTTAACTTTTCTCTTATAACAGCTATGCACTCTTCAAAGTACTCCTTTAGCCTTTCACCTTCTGCTTTTTTCATGCTTATCAAGCTATCTATTGCCTTGTGTAGGTTGTCCAAAATAACTTTGGAGTAAATTTCTTCGTCAATCTCTGTTTCTCTTTTCTTAATTACATTCGGCTGTCTTATCAGAACGTTTAGCTTATTGTCGAACCCGCCCTGAAATTTGTCTTCTATTTTATCTAAAACTTCCATGTAAGCCCCTGCTATTCTCTCATCGTATTCGAACATGGAATCCTGATCTCTTTTGTCTTCAAAGTCTATCCTAAGGTCTACCGACCCTCTAAAAACCCTATTCGAAAACTCTGTCTTTATCCTGTTTTCTAAAAAGTTCAAAAGATAAGGCAGCCTTATCTTTAAATTCAAATTTTTATTATTTACACTCTTTATCTCTATAGTTAACTTAAACTCATCGTTTTCAAAGTTCAACTTTGAGTACCCGGTCATACTCCTCATATTTTTGTTCTCCTTATTATTGGGTGATAATATTAAAATAGGCGACAGATGTCGCCTATTTTATTAATTTTCCATTACCTTTGGTTTAACTTTTTTATATGCATCAAAACCAGTACCCGCAGGTATCTTTTTACCGATAATTACGTTTTCTTTTAGCCCTTCTAAGTAGTCTTCCTTACCTTCTATCGCTGCGTTGGAAAGAACTTTCGTTGTTTCCTGGAATGATGCAGCGGAGATAAAGCTTCCTGTATTAACCGCGGCTTTCGTAATACCTTGTATGATAGGCTCATAATCTATAGAATCTTTACCTATAGATGCTAGCCTTTCATTCTCGATGTCTACAACTCTCTTCTCCACAACCTCATCTTCTAAGAAAAGGGATGCTCCACCTTTTTTGATTCTAACTTTTTTAAACATCTGCTTAACTATTATCTCTATATGCTTATCGTTTACCGTAACTCCTTGTTCCCTATAAACTTGCTGAACAGCTTCAAGTATGTACTGCTCGGCTTCTACAAGCCCTTTTATCATAAGAATGTCATGAGGTGAAATTACCCCTTCTGTCAACTTATCTCCGGCTTTTACAAGCATTCCATCTGTTACAACTAGATGTTCTCCTACCGGTATTAGGTACTCTTTGTACAGGTCGCTATCTTCAGTTGACCTTATGATTATTACCCTCATACCTTTTTTCTTTTTGCCAGTAACTTCTACCTTACCGTCTATCTCAGTAAGCATTGCCTTCCCTTTTGGATTTCTTGCTTCAAAAAGCTCTTGTATCCTAGGAAGACCTCCTGTGATATCTTTTGTACCTTCCCCGGCTTTTATGATTTTCGCAAGAATCTGCCCTTTTCTAACTTCTTCGTTCTCCCTTACCATTAGGTAAGCTCCAAATGGGATATGGTACTCTGCTACCTTTTTACCCTCTGCATCAAAGATGACTATCCTAGGGTTTATATCCCCGCTTTCAACTGGCTTTATGGCCATATATTCGGTTACATTGTATTTTTCATCATAATTTTCTTTAACATAAAGTTCTCTGTACTCTACTCTTCCTTCTCTTTCAGCGATTATAGGTACATGATAAGGGTCAAACTTAACTAGTGTATCCCCTACATTTATCACTTGTCCCTCTTCAACTTCAAGCACAGAACCGGAAGGTATTTCATAATCATAATTTCCTATTATAAGTTTAGCTGACTGAGATACAATTACTTTTTCTGAAGTTTCTTCATTTTCAAGAATTCTTACATCTCTAAAAACAAGCTTACCGCTATTCTCAGCTCTGATACTTGATTGTGCAGTTGTAGCCATAGCTACTCCACCTGTATGGAAAGTCCTCATTGTAAGCTGAGTTCCAGGTTCTCCGATTGATTGTGCCGCAATAACACCAACAGCTTCCCCAAGTAGTATATCCTTGTGGTTCGAAAGATCCATTCCATAACATTTTTTACAAACACCTTTTTCAAGATCACATGTAAGAGGAGATCTTATTTTTACTTTTTTAATACCTAAATCCTCTATTTTCCTTATAAGTTCATCTCTTATAATCATGTTTCTTTCAGCTATAACTTCACCGTTGTGCAGTAAATTTTCTGCGAGCACTCTCCCGTTTATTCTTTCTCTTAGAGTTTCGATTTCTTCACCCTCTACCACAAGTGCTGCAACTTCTATTCCGTTCATAGTTTCGCAGTCATCGGCATTTACTATAACCTCATGCGAAATATCTACTAGCCTTCTTGTTAGGTACCCAGAATCGGCAGTACGTAGCGCCGTATCCGCTAGTCCTTTTCTAGCTCCATGAGATGACATGAAGAACTCCATTACAGTAAGCCCCTCACGGAAGTTAGCTTTGATTGGAACCTCTATGATCCTACCCTGCGTATCCGCCATCAGTCCCCTCATTCCACCAAGCTGCCTCATCTGAGATATGTTACCCCTTGCACCTGAGTTCGCCATCATATATACCGGGTTGAACGGGTCTAGCCCCGACATCATCTTTTTAGTTACTTCGTCAGTTGCCTTAGACCAAATAGCAACCGTTCTTCTGTATCTCTCTTCGTCTATAATTTTCCCGTCTCTGTATTCTTGTTCTATTCTAGCAACCTCGTCATCGGCATCCTCTAATATCTGTTTTTTCTCTTTAGGAACTTCCAAATCTTCTATCCCAACAGTAACCCCAGCAAAAGTTGCGTAGTGGTATCCGAAGTTTTTTATGTCATTTATAAGCTCTGCTGCTATTGTAAAACCATGTTTTTCATACAGTTTCGATATGAGGTTTTTAAGTTGTTTTTTACCAAAAGTAACGTTATATATTCTGTCTTCAGTAGGAAGTATTTCATTAAATAATATTCTTCCGGCAGTTGTTTCTATAATTTCATTTTCTATTCTCGCTTTTATTAAAGCATGAGTTTCTATAATCTTATTTTGATAAGCAGTTATAGCCTGCTCTTTATTAGAGAATACTTTACCTTCTCCCTTTGCACCTGGTTTTTCTGCCGTCATGTAGTAGCAACCCATAACCATATCCTGAGAAGGAACAGCTACTGGTTCACCATTTGCAGGTGAAATTATGTTGTTAGGCGCCAGCATCAATAATTTTGCTTCCATTATCGCTTCAGGGGAAAGCATTAAGTGGACCGCCATTTGGTCACCATCAAAATCCGCATTGAAAGCAGCACAAACAAGAGGATGAAGCCTTATTGCTTTCCCTTCTATTAGTACAGGTTCAAATGCTTGTATAGAAAGTCTATGTAGTGTAGGAGCCCTGTTTAGCAGTACAGGGTGGTCTTTTATTACTTCCTCTATTATCTCCCAAACCTTGTCGTCTCCATCTTCTACTAGCTTTTTAGCCGTTTTTATATTGGTAGCTATCTCCCTTTTCACGAGCTCCCTCATGATAAAAGGTTTATACAGTTCTAACGCCATTTTTTTAGGGATACCGCATTGGTTCATCTGTAGTGATGGTCCTACAACTATAACTGACCTTGCTGAATAGTCTACCCTTTTCCCAAGCAGATTCTGTCTGAACCTTCCTTGTTTTCCTTTAAGCATATCTGAAAGTGATTTCAGTTCTCTGTTGTTTTGAGTCACAACAGGTTTACCCCTTCTACCGTTGTCTATAAGTGCATCAACTGCTTCTTGCAGCATTCTCTTTTCATTTTTAACAACTATATCTGGGGCGTGTATTTCCAATAGCTTTTTAAGCCTGTTATTTCTATTTATAACCCTTCTATAAAGGTCATTCAAGTCTGAAGTTGCAAATCTTCCACCATCAAGCTGAACCATAGGTCTCAAATCCGCAGGTATAATCGGTAGGTTTTTAAGTATCATCCATTCCGGCTGATTTTCAGATGATATGAAATCTCTTACTATTTTAAGTCTTTTTACTACCTTTTTTCTCCTTTGAGTAGAACCTACTGTTTCTAGTTCTTCCTCAAGCTCTTTTTGTAGGGTGTCTAGGTCAAGTGTTTCTAGCAACCTAAGTATAGCTTCAGCTCCCATAAGTGCCTCAAACTTATCCCCGTGTTGCTGCTTATAAAGTTTGTACTCTCTCTCTGTTAATATTTTCCCAGTTTTAAGATTTGTCTCTCCTGGCTCGGTTACTATGTATCTCGCAAAATAAAGTACTGACTCAAGCTCTTTAGGGCTTATCCCCAATATTAAAGACATCTTATTTGGAGTACCTTTTGAATACCATATATGTGATACAGGTGCAGCTAGTGCTATGTGACCCATTCTCTCTCTTCTAACCTTGGCTCTTGTTACCTCAACGCCACATTTTTCACACACCAAGCCTTTGTATCTCATCCTTTTGTACTTACCGCAAGCACATTCCCAGTCTTTTGTTGGTCCGAAAATTTTCTCACAGAAAAGTCCATCCATTTCGGGGTTAAGGGTTCTGTAATTTATGGTTTCAGGTTTGGTTACTTCCCCGTAAGACCACTGTTCAATTTTTTCAGGAGAAGCCAGCTTGATCCTTATCCTATTAAAGTCTTTTATACTCATACTTATCGCAAAGCCTCCTTAATATGATCTTTAAAAGCGATATATTCAAAACAAGTAAATGGGATTTCCCCATCTACTTGTTGGATTTTAATTTTTAAGATCTGCCAAAGAAAATTCAGTTATAGTTTCCTCTTTGATAGATTCACTGCTTACATCAATCAGTTCTCCTTTTTTATCAAAAAGTTCTACGTCTAATGCAAGTGATTGGAACTCTTTTAACAATACCTTGAATGACTCTGGTAAGTCAGCTTCTGGCATTTCTTCGCCTTTTACAATGGCTTCATAAGTTTTTGTTCTTCCAACGACGTCATCTGATTTTACAGTTAGCATTTCTTGAAGAATATTGGATGCACCATAAGCTTCCAGTGCCCAAACTTCCATCTCTCCCAATCTTTGTCCACCAAACTGAGCTTTACCTCCAAGTGGTTGTTGGGTTACAAGTGAATATGGACCTATTGCCCTAGCATGCATTTTATCCTCTACAAGATGGTGAAGTTTTAACATGTACATTCTTCCAACAGTTACAGGATTGTCAAACTCTTCCCCTGTTCTTCCGTCGATAAGCTTAACTTTACCAGTCCTGCTACGATCTGCTCTTTCAAGATAATCTTTTATCTGTTCTTCCGAGGCTCCGTCGAATACAGGTGTAGCTATATAAGTTCCACCATCTAAATCCCCAATAGCAAGTCCTAAGTGCACCTCAAGTACCTGTCCAATATTCATACGCGATGGTACCCCTAATGGGTTTATAACTATGTCAAGTGGCGTACCGTCTTCTAAGAAAGGCATGTCTTCTGCAGGTAATACCCTAGAAACTACCCCTTTGTTTCCATGACGTCCTGACATTTTATCCCCAACTGTTATCTTTCTTTTTTCAGCCACGTATATTCTTATAGTCTTGTTTACTCCAGCTTTTAGTTCGTCGCCATTTTCTCTAGAAAGCTCTAGGACTTCAACTATAGTCCCTTTTGAACCATGAGGCATTCTAAGGGATGTATCCCTTACATCTCTTGCTTTTTCACCAAATATAGCTCTTAAAAGCTTTTCTTCAGCAGGTGGTTCTGTTTCTCCTTTAGGTGTTGTTTTCCCTACAAGGATATCCCCAGCATTTACCTCAGCACCTATTCTTATTATCCCTTTGTCGTCTAGGTTTCTTAACGCTTCCTCACTTACGTTTGGTATCTCTCTTGTTATCTCTTCGTCTCCAAGTTTTGTGGACCTAGCTTCGATTTCATATTCCTCTATATGTATAGAAGTGAACACGTCGTCCTTTCTAAGTCTGTCAGAAATCAAAATCGCATCCTCGAAGTTATACCCTTCCCAAGGCATGAAAGCCATTAATATATTTCTTCCAAGAGCAAGGTCTCCACCTTTAGTTCCTGGTCCATCGGCAAGGATATCTCCTACCTTGACTTTTTGTCCTAGATCAACTAGAGGTTTTTGATGTAGACACATGGCTTGGTTAGATCTCTCAAAATTCAGTAGTCTGTTCACGTGTTGCTTTCCGCTCTCATCCTCTACCACTATTTTGCTAGCATCTACAACTGTAACTGTTCCGTTTACTTTAGTTGTGATTACTGCACCAGAATCTACAGCTACCTTCCTCTCCATTCCAGTCCCTACGAAAGGCGCCTCCGCTTTTAATAAAGGTACCGCTTGACGTTGCATGTTTGATCCCATCAGTGCACGGTTCGCATCATCGTGCTCTAGGAACGGTATTAAAGCTGCCGATACTGACACTACCTGTTTTGGCGAAACGTCTAGATAGTCCACCCTTTCACCAGGAATGTGCACTATGTCATGCCCGAATCTACAAACTACATCGCCGATAAACGTTCCGTTGTCATCTATTTTACTGTCGGCCTGCGCTATAAATAGCCCGTCTTCGTCGTCAGCTGCAAGGTATTCTATGTTTTCAAAGTCTACAAACCCCTCTTTTACTTTTATGTATGGAGTTTCTATAAATCCGTATTTATTTACTTTTGCGTATGTAGCTAGCGACCCTATTAGACCGATGTTTGGTCCCTCTGGAGTCTCTATAGGACATATTCTTCCGTAGTGTGAATCATGTACGTCACGAACCTCAAATCCTGCCCTTTCTCTCGAAAGTCCTCCTGGTCCAAGTGCAGATATTCTCCTCTTGTGAGTAAGCTCGGCAAGTGGATTTGACTGGTCCATGAATTGAGACAGCTGTCCGCTTCCAAAAAAGTCTAGTATAAGGGCATTTAAAGGTCTAGTATTTAAAAGCGACTGCGGTGTCAAGCTTGTGATGTCCTGGATGGTCATTTTTTCTTTTACCATTTTCCCCATCTTAGCAAGTCCACTCTTGATCTGCATAAGCAGTAACTCTCCTACACCTCTCACCCTTCTATTTGAAAGGTTATCTATGTCGTCTGTATGTCCTTCGCCGTTGTACAGTTTCTTTACATACTTAACTGTGGCAACTACGTCGTCTTTTGTAAGCTGTACTTCTTCTTCAGGAAGGTTTAGCTTTAATCTCTTATTCATTTTGTATCTTCCAACAGGAGCTAAGTCGTACCTTTGAGGGTTAAAAAACATCTGCCTGATAAGCGATCTAGCACTGTCTACTGTAACTAGGTCTCCTGGCCTAAGTTTTTTAAATACCTCCATTACAGCTTCTGCTGAAGTAGAAGTAGTATCATTTATCAATGCGTTCGCCAAAATTTGATCTTCCGGCTTAACTTCCCAATATGAAATTTGCTCTATTTTCATTTCTAAGATGCTTTCCACAAGCTGTTCGCTTATAACTTCTTCAGCCTCTGCAAGTATTTCCCCAGTTTCGAGGTCCATTATATCCTCTTTTAAAAAACTTCCCTCTAATTTTGTCCTAATAACAGTTAGAAGCTCATTCTTATCATTGTATTTCTCGTAATATTTAGAGAGACCTAGTTCTTTTGATTCAAAAAACTCCTCCATTATCTCTCTATTTGTCTCAAAAAATTCAACTGCTTTTAAGAATACACTTGCAAGAACTTTTTTCTTCCTGTCAATTTTTACATTCAAAAAGTCGTTTTTGTCTGTTTCGAACTCTAGCCATGTCCCTTTGTAAGGAATGATTTTCCCAGCAAACAAGTCTTTTCCTGTTTGTATGTTGACCTCTTTGTTAAAAGAAACCCCTGGAGATCTGTGTAGCTGAGATACAACTACTCTCTCTGCACCGTTTATTATGAAAGTCCCTCTTTCTGTCATCAACGGGATCTCACCGAAATAAACCAATGACTCTTGAATCTCATTACCGCTTTTCTTGTTAATCAATCTTAACCTTACTTTAAGAGATGCTGAATAAGTTTTACCTCTTTTTTTACACTCTAATTCATCGTTTAAAGGAGGTTCACTTTCATGAAGTTCATACCATAAATATTCTAGCCTAACATCTCCTCCAGACGATTCTATAGGGAATGTTTCTCCAAAAGCCTGCTGTAGACCATTGATCTCCCTATCTGTAGGAACCCTTTTCACCTGCAAAAAGTCTTCGTAAGAGTTCAGTTGGAATTCTAAAAAGTGAGGCATAGTTCCTCTTTCCTGAATTCTCCCAAAACTTAATCTTTCAATAAGTTTCCCCATTACTTCACACCCCTCATTATTTCATTAATGATTAACAGCTGATATATTGATCCAAAGAATATACCAATCATCAATCATCAATGCTAAAATCATTTTAACATTTATAAACCGTGTTCGATTTGTTAGAAATTTTTAATTCTATTTTTAGAATGAGTAAAAAGGCACTCCCAAAGAGTGCCTCTACTCTTTAAAGCAATTTATTCAATTACTTAACTTCTACTTCAGCTCCAGCTTCAGTTAATTTAGCTTTGATCTCTTCAGCTTCTTCTTTAGAAGCTCCTTCTTTGATAGCTCCACCGTTGTCTACTAGGTCTTTAGCTTCTTTTAGTCCTAATCCAGTGATAGCTCTTACTTCTTTGATTACAGCTATTTTCTTAGCTCCACCGCTTATTAGGATTACGTTGAATTCTGTTTGTTCTTCTACTGCTGCTCCAGCTTCTGCTGCTGCTACCGCTACAGGTGCTGCTGCTGTTACTCCAAAGTGATCTTCTAATGCTGATACTAATTCTTTAAGTTCTAATACTGACATAGCTTCTAAGTCAGCTATAAATTGTTCTTTATTGAATGCCATTAGTTTTTCCTCCTTAATTTTTCTTTTTCTAAAATCAGATTTTATTTTTAATTACTCAGCTGCTTCTTGTTTGTCAGCTATAGCTACAAGACCGTATGCAAGTTTTCTTATTGGTCCTAACATACCATTTAACACCATAGAAAGTAGTTGTTCTCTTGATGGTAATTTTGCCAATGCTTCAACTTCTGCCGCGTCGACTCTTTTACCAGCTAGACATCCAGCTTTAATGTTAAATACTTTTTTATTTTTTCCAAATTCGTAAGCTACCTTAGCAGGCGCTACGGCATCGGCATATCCAAATGCGAATGAAGTTGTTCCTTCTAAAACATCGTCAAAAGAATCTTCAACTCCTGCTTCTTTCAAAGCAATGTTGAATAGTCTATTTTTAGCAACAATGTATTCTGCTCCAGCTTCTCTCATTTGCTTTCTTAGTTCAGTTTCTTCGTTTACTTTAAGTCCTTTATAATCAACTAAAACGATAGATTCTGATTTTTTAATTTTTTCTACTAATTCAGCTACGACCTGCTTTTTAACTTCAGTTGCCATTCCCTATTCACCTCCTCTTAATTCAAAAATAAACCTCCGTTCCAAAGACAAAGACGGAGGTATTGTATATCAAGTGAGGTTTTGCGCTACACTCTACACATAAACCTCGGTAGGATATTTAAGGACTAGACCACCTACTGTCTTTGGTTTTATAATTATATTATGTTGTTAACTATGCTTCTAAATATTTATTAACTAAGATTGGGTCCATTTTCACTCCTGGTCCCATAGTTAGTGAAATCGCAACTGTTCTTAGGTATTGACCTTTTGATGCAGATGGTTTCAACTTTACTATTTCAGCTATGAAAGCTTTAAAGTTTTCTTCTAATTTAGCATCATCAAAATCTACTTTTCCAACTGGAACGTGAATAGATCCTAATTTATCTACTCTGAAAGCTAATTTACCTCTTTTGAACTCAGATACAGCTTGAGCGATGTCAGCAGTAACTGTTCCTGATTTAGGGTTAGGCATCAAACCTTTAGTTCCTAATATTTTACCAAGCTTTCCAAGTTTAGGCATCATGTCAGGCGTAGCTATAACTACGTCGAAATCAAACCATCCACCTTGGATTTTTGCGATGTAATCTTCTGCTCCTGCATAGTCAGCTCCAGCTTCTAAAGCTTTATCTATGTTTTCACCTTGAGTTATCGCTAATATTCTTACGTTTTTACCTGTTCCGTGAGGAAGTACAACAGTACCTCTTACTTGTTGGTCAGCATGTCTAGGATCTACTCCTAATTTCAAAGCCACCTCTACCGTCTCAACGAATTTAGCTGTTCTTGTTTTCTTAACTAATTCTAGCGCTTCTTGTACTGTATATAATTTTCCAGTTTCAACTAGTTTAGCTATTTCTAAATATTTTTTACCTCTTCTTTTTGCCATTATTCTGCTATCCTCCTTTTGTGGTTAAGCGGATTATTCTTCCTACCACTAATTTCCGTACTCCGAAATAACAGTGCACACATTTTCATCTAATATTAATTAGTCAGTTATTTTTATACCCATACTTCTTGCTGAACCTGCGATTATATTCATTGCAGCTTCTACTGAAGCAGCATTAAGATCCGGCATTTTTGTTTCAGCCAATTCTCTTAATTGAGCAGTTGTTACTTTTCCAGCAACATCTTTTTTAGAGTTAGCCGCTCCTGATTTGATTCCTGCAGCTTTTTTAAGTAGATCTGACGCAGGTGGAGTTTTAAGGATAAACGTGAAGCTTCTGTCGTTGTAAACAGATATTTCAACTGGTATTATCCATCCAGCTTTATCTTGAGTTTTTGCATTAAAAGCCTTACAGAATTCCATGATATTAACCCCGTGTTGTCCAAGCGCTGGCCCTACTGGCGGTGCTGGATTAGCTTTCCCTGCTGGTAATTGTAATTTAATTTTCCCGATTACTTCTTTT
Organism: Ilyobacter polytropus; assembly: GCA_003246855.1. GTDB lineage: Bacteria > Fusobacteriota > Fusobacteriia > Fusobacteriales > Fusobacteriaceae > Ilyobacter_A > Ilyobacter_A polytropus_A. Next base: position 1,501 of record QKCP01000129.1, on the reverse strand, counting down.
GCCATTTTTTAAGTTACACCTCCGTAAATTTGTGGTTATAATGATTAAAATCTCCCACTTCAAGAAGAAAACCTAAGCTTTTTTAACTCCATCAAAGCTTACCTCCACAGGAGTCATTCTTCCAAACATCTCTAACATAACCTTAACTTTTTTATGCTCATGATCTATTTCCGAAACCTTACCTGTGTTGCCTGCAAAACCACCTTCAAGCAGCTCGACAAGGTCGCCTTCTTTGAAATCCAACTCGATTTTGAGCTCTTTTTCTCCCTCTTCTCCTGTTTCAAGTCCTATTTTTCTAAAAAGGGAACGAACCTCAGAATCCTCTAACGGCGTAGGTTCAGATCCGACTCCCACAAAGCCTGTTACTCCATTTGTGTTCCTTATAACATACCAAGCTTCTGAATCTACTCTAAATCCTATACCCTCGTTACTTTCTTCTTTTTCCACTAGCATCTCAACCATGACATACCCTGGAAACAGTTTTCTAGAAACGGTTTTCTTTTTACCTCTTCTCATTTCTATGCTTTCCTCTTCAGGAACTACGATTCTAAAAACCCTATCCTCTAGATTCAAGCTTTCTATTCTTTTTTCAAGGTCAGCTTTAACTTTCTTTTCGTACCCAGAATATGTATGAATTATGTACCATCTTTTTTCTAGTTGTTTTTCCATTTATTATCCTCCAAAAAAGGCAATAACTAAGTCCAGAAACTTCGAGAACAACAAGTCAAACAACCCTAGATATACACTTAGCACAATACTAAGAGCAGCGACCAAAAAGGTAGCGTTCAAAACTTCCTGTTTGTTCGGCCAAGAAACTTTTTTGTACTCACCTTTTATTTCTTCTAAAAAATTTTGTCTCATTCACCAACCACCTAGCTTTCGCCTATATAAAAAAATGGCAGGTCAAGAGGGACTCGAACCCCCAACCCTCGGTTTTGGAGACCGATGCTCTACCAATTGAGCCATTGACCTGCACGTAGTAAGTTATTTAAACTGTTCTAAACTTCATATAGCACTATTTTTTAGTTTCTTTGTGAAGAGTTACTTTTTTATCCCATTTGCAGTATTTGTTCATTTCTAATCTTTCAGTTGTGTTTTTTTTGTTTTTGTTAGTACTGTAATTTCTTCTTTTGCATTCAGTACACTCTAATAAGACATTTACTCTCATTAATATCTACACCTCCACTCGTCTAAACGGAATACGTTATTTTCCTCCCATATCTAATTCAAGATGTGGTACAAGCGTCTCAATAATCCGCTCATCAAGACGAAAGTAATCTTATCATATTTCCAATACTTTGTCAAGGGAATTTTATAAAGTTTTTTCCTGATTATTTAGATGTTTTATTTTCAGTATAAAAAAGCTTGGCGAATACCTATCCTTCCGGGGCGTTGCCACCCGAGTACTTTCGGCGTTTAAGGGCTTAACTTCTGGGTTCGGTATGTGACCAGGTGTACCCCCTTAGCTATCTTCACCAAGCTATGGTTTATTATTCTTTTC
>QKCP01000054.1 GCA_003246855.1 Ilyobacter polytropus | reverse complement strand
TGATAGAGAGCACTGTTAAAGGTAGCTATAAGCTAATATAAGTTTTTTATATATTTAACTTTGTGAAGTTATTTATATTCTTGTAAATGACTTATTCCAAAAAAATATTCTTTAATTTTTTTCCTATATCAATAGTTTTTCTTATTTCAACATTTTTGATGTTATTAGGATTAATTATCTCTGCTAAATATAAGACGCCACCTTTTATTTCTTGAATATATTTAAGATTTAACGATATAATTTCATCATCATATAAAACAGCCTGGAGAAATCCTTCTAATTCAGTATATTTAGTATATGCTCTTGAATAATAAAAATTAGGTTTTTCACCTCTTATTTTAATTTAAAAAACAGGGCATTTATATCTATAAGTTTTTATTTTTTCGTCAACAAGATCTCAATGATTTATTTCTTTAGGTAATTTTTCTAGTTTAATATTGTATTTTTTAATTCTCGATTCTGCTTTTTTTATAATAATTCCCCTCCTAATTTTATTTATATTTTAGATTACTAAACTAATTACATCTTTTCAAGTAAAATTTTGTATAATCACTTAATTATTACTTTATTTTAGTGATAGTTTGGAATTTTTTTTAAAATTACTTTTATAATACCCTATTTTTAATAGACTATGAAGTCCGAATAAGGTATACTCCTAATTGAAATATTAAAAGCTACAGGAGGGAATTATGAAAAAAAGATTTAATATATTTCTAATTATTTTTCTACTTATAACTGGACAAGCATTTGCAGGAGAAACAAACGCTATTCCAAAACTTGTAGAAGGCAATAATGACTTTGCTTTCGATATGTACAAAGAAATTTATTTATCTGACAAAGACAAAAATATATTTTTTTCGCCGCTGAGTATATCTACTGCGCTAGGTATGACTTATGCTGGTGCTAAGGGCAATACAGAAATACAGATGGCAGATGTGTTGCATTTTCAACTTCCGCAAGATGAACTGCATGCTGCTTTTTCAATGCTTTCCGACCAGTTGAAAGAGAAAGATGGTTATAAACTAGCGATTGCAAATGCCCTATGGGGTCAAAAGGACTATCATTTCCAAAATAATTTCCTTAAGATCGCGGGTCAGTACTATAAAGGTGGATTTAATACGGTAGATTTTTCTGGTAATAAAGAAGAAAGCCGTCAAACTATCAATCAGTGGATAGAAAAAAATACAGAAAATAAAATCAAGGATCTCCTGCAGCCAGATGATCTGAATTCAATGACTAGGCTGATACTGACGAATGCAATTTACTTTAAAGGTGACTGGGTAAGCAAATTTAAAGAGACTCAAACAAAGGTAGCCTCATTTTATACACAGCCAGAAAAAGCAGTAAATACCCCTATGATGCACCAGATAGGAGATTTTGGATATGCTTCTACAGAGGAAGCGCAACTACTTGAAATGCCGTATATCGGTAACGACCTAAGTATGGTTTTTATATTGCCGGAAGAAGAAAATAAAGATTTTAATGTAAAGATAACACCTACAAAATTGAAGCAGTGGCTGAGCAGGCTAGAAGAACAAAAGGTAGATGTGACTATACCAAAGTTTAAATTCGAAGCAAGATATAGTCTTGGAAAAACCCTATCAGAGCTTGGGATGGAAGATGCTTTTGAACTTCCGCCTGCTGATTTTTCAGGAATTACGGGTGGAAAAAATCTTTACATCAAGGACGCCATTCATAAAGCAGTAATCGAAGTTAATGAGGATGGCAGCGAAGCTGCGGCAGCAACTGCTGTAATTATGAATACAAAAAGCGTAATGTTACCAGCTTCTAAATTTAAAGCCGACAGGCCATTTATTTTCTTAATTAAGCACAAATCAACAGGGTCGATACTGTTTATGGGGCGTGTTGCTAACCCTAGTACCTCTGCTGGAGAAACCTCTTCAACAGATGATACCCAAAATTGCCAAGGAGATGATGTAGAATTATCTGATTTAATTAATCAAAACAACGATGGAGGGATGATTTATAAAAAACCAATCATATATCTTTATCCTAAAAAAAAGACGGATATAAATATAAGGCTGGATTTTGATGGAAAGCTTGAATGTACATACCCAGAATATGAAAATGGGTGGAATGTTACAGCTTTCCCAGATGGCAGACTGATTAATCATAATGATATGCAGGAATATAATTATTTATTTTGGGAAGGCACTAATAATTATAAGTGGGAAGTGGACTCTGGATTTGTTGTAAAAGGCGAAGAAACAGCAGGTTTTTTAAGGGAAAAGTTAAGGATTATTGGATTGTCGGCAAAAGAAACCAATGATTTTATAGTGTACTGGCTCCCGCTCATGAAAAACAACCCTTATAATTTAATATATTTTGCTGGCAAGGAATACGCAGAAATGGCAAAATTAGAGATAAATCCAAAGCCAGACAGCATGCTGAGAGTTTTCATGATTTTTAAAAAATTAGAAGAACCAATCGAAATAAAAGAACAAAAGCTGGATAAAATTCAAAGAAAAGGGTTTGCAGTTGTTGAATGGGGAGGACTGGAAGCAAAATAAATTTTCGAGGACTTTCCTTGATTAAACTTAGATAATGCTCAAAATCTTTAGAATAACCTGCACTTAGAATTTAATATCCTAATCCTAGAAAAAACTAAATTTATGAATAAGGCAAAATATTGAAAGGATAAATTTTATGAAAAGATTAACAGTTTCTGTATTTTTGATTTTAAATTTAATCAGTTATTCTGAAGAGGTTAAAACTAAAATTCAGGAGCAAAACAATCAAAAACTATTTACAGAAACATCTATAGTTGATTCTGAAATAATAGACTTCGATGAGGAATACCCGATATACGATGAAAACGGTGTGCTGGTAGATAAGTTAAAAATTGAAAGTAAACTCCCATACAGAAAACAGGTATCCTACTATGAAAATGGACAGATTAAAACCAAAGTAAGTTTTAAAGATGGAGTAAAGCATGGAGAATCTATTACTTATTATATGAACGGACAAATAAAAATTAAAGAAAATTACCTAAATGGAAAGCTTAACGGAGAAAGAATAAGCTATCATAAAAATGGACAAGTTGAGAACGAGGAAATATACAAAGATGGTGTTCTGCAACGATAATTAGCTTATTGGTAAAAAATTTAAATATTAATTTTTTAAATGCAGATATACTTTACAGTGAGGGTAATAAAAAAGGACATATTTTAGCTTTGACAGTAGAAAAAATAAAAACTTAAACACGCTTTCCTACATCATGAAATATAATATTGTCACAAATAAAATGAAATTAATGTAAAAAATCAAGTCGAATTTCATATGCGGAATTCGACTTTTTATTTTGTTTAAGATTTGAAATTAATTAGCGTTTAAAACTACTCTAGATCAGGGCTATCGTTGCATTGAATATCATACAATAATTTTGTAATAGCGAAAAAAATTTTAAACTAAAAAGAAATTTTATGGTATAATATCCTTTTGATCAAGAAAATAGGAGAATAAATTATGAATATTATTGAATTTCAAAATGTTTCAAAATCATTTTTTACTCAGAAGCTATACAAAAATGTGGATTTAGAAATAAATTCTGAAGATAAAATAGCCTTAACGGGACATAATGGTACAGGAAAATCGACGTTTATAAAATTAATAACAGAGGAACAATACCCAGATTATGGAAAAGTTATAGTAAATGAAGAAGCAACTGTTTCATGTTTTGATCAATTTGGGAAAATAGATTTAAATATGATGGTTGAAGATTTATTAAATATTCCTTTTGAAAAAGTGATTGCAACACAAGAAGAACTAGAATTTATGTCGACTCAATTTACAGACAATAACGAAGAGAACGAAGCTTTATTAGAAAAGTACTCTGAAATATCGGATAGATTTGAAAGCTTGGGGGCATATTCGTACCTACATATAAAAGCTGAATTTATAGAAGTATTTGAAATAGGAGATAAACTAGAAAAAAAGTTTGGAGAATTAAGTGGAGGAGAAAAACAGTATATTAGGTTGGCAATGACTTTATTTAGTGATTCAGATTTAATAATATTAGATGAGCCTCTATCATATTTTGACAAGAAAAAAACAGCCTGGCTCTCTAAATATATTTCAGACAGCCCAAAAGCCTTTGTAGTAATATCTCACAATGTAGATTTTATAAGATCTTTTGCTAACAAGGTTTTTGATATTGATAATAAAACTATTACTTCATATGAGTGTGATTACAGTAATTTTTTAAGAGAGAAGAAACTGAAACTGTCGGAAGAGAAAAAACATAATTTAAAAACAGATTTAGTTATAGAAAAAACCGGAGTAAATATTGAAAAGAAAATAAAGCTTTTAGAAAGAGTGGGTAACAAACATGCACACGCTGTAATTTTAAGAAGAATGGAAAGAGAACTTGATAGATTAGAGAAGCAAAAGATAGAATTTTCTCCAGAGTATAAGTATGAGTATGCTGCTGCACCGAAAGATTTTTTTACATTAAATAGGGATATCGGGGAGGAAATCGTTAACATATCTGCTGTGTCAAAAGAGTTTCCAGACAAACTTTTATACAAAGATGCAAATCTAAAAGTTTTAAGAGATAGCAAGATTTGTATTGTTGGGGAAAACGGTGCTGGGAAATCTACTCTACTAAGAATCTTAGCAGGGCAAGAGTCACCTACAACTGGTGAAGTTCAAATAAACGAAAAAGCTAAAATATCATTTATAGAGCAGGAAACAGTTTTAGAAAATGAAAAAATATCAATAAAAGAATATCTAAAAGATAAAACAGGATTATCAGATGACTTTATAGAAGCCGCGATTGATTCACTTTATAATCATGAACCGGAATTTAGAGACAAAAGAATCTTCATGTTGTCTGGCGGAGAAAAGAAAAGGTTAGAGATTTTTGCTCATATTCTAGCAGAAACCCATTTATTAATAATAGATGAACCCTCAACTTATATGGATGACTACTCAAGAAATACGATTGCAGACATGCTTTCAGAATATTCAGGGGCTGTGATATTGGTAACTCACGATAAAGCTTTACTTAGAAAAATAGACTTTACACTTTATGATATACGCGATAGAAGATTTAGAATAAAAGAACAAGCAAACTAAATAAAATTATAGAAAAATGATAAATGTAGAGTGTGGGGTTATTCCTGAAAATCCTGCTTAGGAGATAAAAAATAAATGTCTGTTCAAAGCATATATACGCTTTAAACAGACATTTTTATAATAGAATTTTGAGTTTAAATACCGAAAAATTTTATTTTTCTCATCGGCGATCAATATGCATAATGTTAATGGTTGTTTCTCTTCTTTAATTGTTTGAACGTATATAAACATGCATTATTAGATGATTTCGGCATAATTTTTATCTTTGATGATCAAAAAAAAATCAAAATTTATTGACAAGATGAAAAAAAAGATGTATAGTTAGGTATAAGCAAGTTTGATGTAAGAGTTTTTTAAAATTTTTTACTTAATCAAGAAAGCGCTTTCTTGAAGCTGTAAAATCTTTTATGTGTCTGAGAAAACGCCTTCCAAAAAATTTTTTTATCTTTTGGAGAAAGCGCTTTCTTGAAAAATGTTTTTTTGCGGATATTTTATATCTATAAAAATAATTTATATGGGGTGAAAAAATGGCAAAGGTTCAATTAAAAAAAATGGAAAAAACATATCCTAATGGGTTTAAAGCGGTTCACGGGATCGATCTCGAAATAAAAGAGGGAGAATTCATGGTATTTGTTGGCCCATCTGGATGCGCTAAATCCACAACACTTAGAATGGTTGCAGGACTGGAGGAGATTACAGGTGGGGAGCTGTGGATAGGCGACAAGCTGGTAAACGATCTGGCGCCTAAAGATAGGGGGATTGCCATGGTATTTCAAAACTATGCTCTCTATCCTCACATGACGGTATACGAAAACATGGCATTTGGATTAAAACTGCAAAAGGTAAATAAAAACGAAATAGACATCAGGGTAAGAGAAGCAGCGGAAAAACTCGAGATCACCCCTCTCCTTGACAGGAAGCCGAAAGAGATGTCAGGCGGGCAAAGACAGAGGGTGGCAGTTGGTAGGGCTATAGTAAGAAAGCCTGACGTATTTCTTTTTGATGAACCGCTGTCAAATCTAGACGCAAAACTTAGGGTATCCATGAGGGTAAGAATAACTCAGCTGCACCAACAGTTAAAAGATGAGGGGCAGACAGCAACTATGATATATGTAACCCATGACCAGGTAGAGGCTATGACAATGGGAGACAGAATATGTGTTTTGAATTATGGAAAGATAATGCAGGTGGACACACCTATTAATCTTTACAGCAAGCCAGCGAACAAATTTGTTGCAGGATTTATTGGGTCCCCAGCTATGAACATACATGAAGCTAGTCTGGAAGAAAAATCAGGAGAAGTCATGGTTAAAATTTCTAATGAGTGCAGCTTAAAACTACCTAAGGATAAAGCAGATAAGGTAAAAACGTATGTAGGGAAAAAAGTTTGGTTTGGAATAAGGCCTGAAAATATAGGCATAAAAGAAAATGAAGTACAGGCAGAGGTAAGTGTAGTTGAGCAGATGGGAAATGAACAGTATGTGTATTTCAGTGTAGCTGGGTCGCAGTATACTGCAAGGGTTTCTTCGGAAAAAATAGCATACGTTAAACACGCTAAAAAATATGGATTTTGTTTTGAAATGGATAAATGCCATATATTTGATTTTGAAACAGAGGAAAACATAAGTATATAAAATTTTAGTGGAAATTGTGGTGAAGAATTATGGTTACGATGAAGGAGGTAGCTAAAAAAGCTGGGGTATCTTTATCCACCGTATCAAGGGTTATAAATAACAATCCTTCAGTGGATCACCAGATAAGAGAACAGGTGTTGAGATGGATAAAGAAAATGAATTACATCCCAAGCAGTGCTGCTCAAACTTTAGCAAGAAAAAAATCTAATCTAATAGGGCTATTGGTATCAGATATTACAAATCCATATTTTGTTGAGATTTTAAGAACGGTAGAAAGAGAGGCTACTCTACATAACTATAATATAATTTTTAGGGACAGTTGTGAAAGCGCTTTCATAGAAAAAAAAGCTGTCGAAGAATTTTTAATGAGAAATGTGGATGGGATATTGATGGTACCTAGAAGCGACGGGACAGAACATCTTAAGATTTTGAAAGAGAGAGGGGTTCCCATTGTTTGCCTGACAGATAACTTAGAAGGCGTTAGCGGGGTAACTATTTCACATAACAGGGGAGGCGAGCTTGCAGCACGGCACCTTTTAGAGCAGGGGTATGAAAATTTTCTTTATATAGGACCTGAAAAGGATGAAAAACTCCAAGGTTTTAAAGATTGGCTAGAAGAGAAAGATGTAAGCATGAAAAATGGTGACATAATACCTATTTCGCATAAGGAGGTGCTTACCTCAAGTCAGGTACAGAATAAGCTGAAAGAGTATATTGAGGGCGAAAGTATGAAGAAATCTACAGGAATATTTGCTTCAAATGACCTTGTTGGCATTCAGATTTTGGAAACTTTAAAAGAGTATGGATTTGACATACCCGTTGATATTGGGGTTGTAGGTTTTGACAATACTTACCTGTCAAAACTTTCAAATTTTCAGTTAACAAGTGTGGCACAACCTATAAAAGAGATGGGAAGGTCAGCCTTTGAAATCCTTTTATGCAAAATTAACGGTGAGATAAAAGTAAACGAAAAAATTTATAAAAATTTTGAATCGAGAATAATTGTAAGAAACAGCAGTAAAAAAATAAATTTTACCAAAAAAGAAAATTGAGAAGGAGGAGTTATGAAAAGCAAGTTTATATTTTTATCGGTTTTATTGATTTCTTTATTCATGTTGGGGTGTGGGCAAAAAAAAGCAAGCGATGAAGTTACAATTTGGGTACAAGCTTCACTTGATACTCCCGAGGGGAAAATGTTTGCTGACAGGGTAGAAGAGTATAATAAACAGAATCCAGACAAAAAAAATGTTGTAATAAAAAGTTTTACAAGAGCTGGTGCAGGATCAGGTTATATTGACAGGTTAAATGCTGCTATTACGGCGGGAGATATGCCAGATATATTTACTCTAGATGGGCCTGATGTGGCAAGTTATGCAACTAACAAAGTAATTGCTCCTGTTGATGAATATCTGTCTCCTGAATTTCTTGAAGGATTTACAGATGCAATGAAAGAACAAGGAATTGTTAACGGGAAAACATATGCTTTAGGGTATTCTGATTCAGGTGTAATAGTCATGTACCATGAAGACATCATCAACCTATTAAATCCAGAACTTAAAGCGTTGATACCTACCGATACCGATACAGACTGGACTTGGGAAGATTTTTATAAAGTTGCAAAAGGACTTAAAGAGTTAAAATCAAATCCCAAAACAAAAGACCTAGATATAGTTAAAAATATGGAAGTACCAGTGAGCTTTCTTTTAACAGATGTACCTAAGGGTGCATATGAAATTGCTATATATTATTTAGCACCTATGATTTGGTCTAATGACTCTAATGTTGTTTCTGAAAACGGGCTTGAGGTGGAAGGGTATCTTAACAATCCTAAGACTATCGAATCACTAAGTCTTTTAGGAAAATTCTTCGAAGAGAATTTGGCCAATGCAAGTGAACCTGATAAAGCGTTCTACACTAAAAAATCACCTATGGCGTTAGCAGGATTCTGGTATGTGTCTGAGTTTGAACACAACTATCCAGATGTTGAGTACAGATCTGTAAGATATCCAAAATTCGATAAAGAATATCAAGGGAACTTTACCCCATCAGGAAGCTGGACTTTTGTTATGAGAAATGGTTTGGAGAAAGAAAAAGCTGAAGAAGTTGCCAAAGTTTTAGAGTGGATGACAAATTCAGATGCTTCTAAACAGTATTATGAGAAGAACGGCTCTATTCCTACTAGAACAGATGCTGTAAGTGTTATAAACACAGAAACAGATAGTGAAAGTTACAATGAGGCATGGAAAGCTCTTAAATACCAGGTTAAAAACAGCAATAAAGCAAGACCTGTATCACCAGGTTATCCATACCTTTCTGAGACATTTGCAAAAGATATCATATTAAAAATAGCTCAAACTAAAACTTCAGATAAAAATGAAATTAAGCAATACGCTGATGACGCAATAGAAAAAATTAACAGGGAATTTGAAAAGTATAGAAGATAGATTGGAAGAGGGGGCTCATCCCCCTTTACAATAAAAATTGAAAGGAGAATTATCCTAATGAAAAAAAATATATCTAAGATTTTTGATTCAGGAACTGCCGCCATAATGGATACCTCTTTTTTAAAAAAAGGTGAATCTTTTCTTAAAAAATCTTATTTGAAAGGGTACTCTTTAAAAGAATTGTTTACAGCAGGGGGATTTTTGGCACCGGCTCTTATTTTAATAGCCCTATTTATAATTACACCTATGTTGATGGCTTTTTCTTATTCTTTTACAGATTATTACTTGCTGGCGCCACAAGCTAAACAGTTTATAGGTTTGGAGAATTTTAAAAACCTATTGAAGGATCCGCTTTTAGTAAAAACCTTTAAGAATACATGTCAGTTTGTATTTTTGGTGCTGCCATTACAATTAGGAATGGCTCTTGGGCTTGCCCTTATTGTAAATAAAAAATTTAGAGGGAACACGTTTTACAGGGCGGCATATTTTTCACCGGCAGTATTATCATTGGTAGTTATTTCAATACTTTGGTCGGTAATGCTAAATCCGAATTCTGGTCTTTTAAATGAATTTTTAGTTATGCTAGGTTTTTCAAAACAGCCCTTTTTAACAAGTGCAACCCAGGCGATGCCCACAATAGTCTTTGTATCAGCCTGGTCGGGATGTGGTTATCAAATGCTTATATTCTTGTCGGGGTTAAAAAATATAAGTCCAACTTTATATGAAGCGGCTGATATTGATGGTGCAAATCATTTTCAGAAGTTTTTATATATCACAGTACCTCAGTTAAAACCAATTAGTGTATTCCTTGTAATAACAACTACAATTCAGGCTTTTAAACTGATTGTTCAACCGATGGTAATGACTGCAGGTGGGCCAGATTACTCAACCATGACAATACTTCAATATATCTATGAATATGGATTTAGACACAGAAATACCGGCTATGCCAGTGCGATTACCTTGGCTTTTACAGTATTCTTGGTAATAGTGTCTATCGGATTTAAGAAGTTTTTAAAGGAGGACTAATGAAAAAAAATAAAATAATAAAAACGACTTTTTTCTACATATTTATAACCCTTATAGCTATGATGTTTTTGCTTCCAATGGCTTGGATGATATCTTCATCTTTTAAAATAGGCCAAGATATATATGGAGATATAAGGAGTTGGAGGGCATTTTTCCCAACCCCTTCTAGCTTTACACTTAAATCATACAAGGAGCTGTTAAGCTATTATAATATATTCAGAAATATGGGCAACAGCATGATTTATGGAACTATAGCTGTTGTCGGAGGGCTTATAGTCAACTCATTAGCCGGTTATGCGCTTGCAAAGTTTAAGTTTCCGTTAAAAACTGCGCTGCTTATTCTAATAATATCTTTAATGATAGTCCCTATAGAAGCGACTATACTTCCAATGTATCTGGTTGTAAATAAATTAAAACTTTTGAATTCGTTGTCTGGCCTATTACTTCCATTTATGGCAAATGTTATGAATATTTTCTTGTTTAGACAGTACTTCTTAAGTTTTCCAGGGGAACTCATAGAAGCAGCTAAAATAGATGGATTGGGTAATATTGGAATATTCTTTAGAATTGTTGTCCCTGTCAGCCTTCCTATATTTGCAACTACAGGGATATTAACATTCCTAGCTACATGGAATGATTTCCTATGGCCTATCATGGTTCTTACAAATGATAAAATGATGCCTATTCAGGTGGCTTTAAATGCAGTGTTTTCAGATCAATACCACATATTTACAAATCATATAATGGCTGGATTGACACTTGCTACAATTCCGGTGTTACTGGTATACTTATTCTTCCAAAAATACATAATTCAGGGAATTGCAGGTTCTGGTACGAAAGAATAGAAAATTTAAAATCATGATGATAGGAGTTTTTTTATGAATAAGAAGCCTAAGTTTCACTTTACTGCACCTAAAAATTGGCTAAATGACCCAAATGGATTAACAGTTTTTAAAGGAGAATATCACATGTTTTATCAGCACAATCCAGTTAATCCATATTGGGGGAATATGACATGGGGACATGCTAAGAGTAAAAATCTATTTGACTGGGAACATCTTCCGCATGCTTTGGAACCTGGAAAAGATCTAAGCGAAGATAGAGATGGTTGCTTTTCAGGAAGCGGGTTTGTGATGGGGGATGATCTTTACCTCGCATATACTGGTGTAGCGTTTGAAGAATATATATATAATGAGCACGGTAATAAAGTCCTGACTCATGACGATGCAATGATTTCCACACAGATCTTTGCAAAATCTTCCGACGGAATAAATTTTCAAAAACTTAAAAAACCATTTATAAAAGCACCAAAATATGGTGATATGGCTCACTTTAGGGACCCTAAGGTATGGAAGAAGGGTGATATATGGAATATGGTTGTGGGAAGCAAGTATGAAAATAAAGGTAAAGTTTTGGTATATCAGTCAAAGGATATTAAAAATTGGGAGCTAAAAAATGAAATACAGAAGGAAAATATGGGACATATGTGGGAGTGCCCTGATATTTTTGAGATTCAGGAAAAACATGCTATGATATTCAGCCCGATGGGGATAGGAACACAGGAACAGGAAAACTTGGCAGGCTATATGATGGGAGATTTTGACTATAAAAATGCTGAATTTAAATACAAAGACTTCCATTTGATAGATGAAGGGTTTGAATTTTATGCTCCTCAGACATTTGAAGACGATTATGAAAGAAGAATTCTGATAGGATGGCTTATCATGCACTCACCTTTTGAAGGAGAAAACTGGACAGGAATGATGACACTCCCGAGAGAGATAAAAAGAGTTGGAGAAAAGTTAAGGTTTAGCGTCGTCAAAGAATTTGAAAACTATAGAAAAGACTGCATAAAAATAAGTGATGAGACACAAAGTAAAGTTATAAAAAGAGATAAAAATCTTTACGACATGGAGTTGGAGTTTGAAACAAATAAGGATAAAGAGATAATCTTGTTTGAAAATTGTCAAAAGGGATTAGCAATAAATTTTAATTCAAAAACAAAAACAATTATTTTAAACAGAGAAAATGTTATAAATGGTTTGGAATCTTTAAAAACGTTTGGAGTAAGAAGAGAGAGTACAAAGATCGAGGTAGAAAAAATAAAACTTAGAATTATAGTAGATACCAGCGTGGTAGAGATATATGTAAATGATGGAGAAATATGCATGACTGCAGTTGTAAATCCGGAAAAGGATCAAAAAAATATAGTTTTGAACGGCAGTTTCAGTAACATATGTATTTGGGATATCAAAAAATAGAGATGACGCTCCCCCTTGTCGAGCAAAAAACTCGAGGTTTATTGACAAAATAGAAAAAAGAGTCTATAATTTTAGTATGGAATATGTAATGGAAGAGAGCTTTTAAATTTTTTTACAAAACCGAGAAAGCGCTTTCTCGAGAGTTGTACGTTTTAGCCACTCAAGAAGGCGCTTTTTTAAGAAAAATTTTGAACTTAAGCAGAAAGTATTTCTGAGAAAGATATTCCATTATGGAGGAAAATAAATCAATAAAATCTGAGAGGAAATTGCGGTGATAAATTATGATTACGATGAAAGAGGTAGCAGAAAAAGCAGGGGTTTCGCTGGCTACGGTATCAAGAGTTATAAACGGAAATACGAAGGTAAACCCTGAAATAAAGGAAAAGGTTATCCAATGGATAGAAAAATTGGGATATGAACCCAATATAACTGCTCAAAGCTTAGCAAGCAAAAGATCGAACTTAATTGGGGTAATAGTCCCAGACATATCAAATCCTTATTTTTCGGAGTTGGTCAAATGCATAGAAGATGAGGCGTTGAAATACGGCTACAACTTGATATTTCATAGCCATGAAAGCAATATCTCTAGAGAAGAGCAGTGTTTGAAATATCTTGTTAATAGAGGTGTTGATGGAATGATGGTCATACCGCATTCCCCTGATGCCGTTTATTATGAAAACATAAAAAAATCTAAAACTCCTGTAGTTACAATAACAGGGATAGTTAAGGGATATGATGGAGTCGGGATTTCACACGAAAAAGGTGGAGCTCTGGTAGCGGAACACTTGTACGAACAGGGACATACTGAAATAGGGTATTTAGGGCCTATAGAGGATGAAAAATTTAAAGGTTTCAAAGAATTTTTATCCAGCAAAAAAATAGAGATTAAAGATGAAAATATAATAAAATTACCTGTGTATAGCTTTAAGTCGGTAACATCTCATAGAATAGATGAAGAGATAAAAAACTACCTAAAAGAACATGCGTTAAAAGTAAGCGCACTGTTTGCATATAATGACTGGGCAGCATTTAAAATGTATTTAATTCTTCAAAAAAAAGGGATTAAAATCCCAGAAAATTTAGCGCTAGCTGGATTTGACGATACATTTTTAGCAGCGGAGATAGATATGACAAGTATTCAGCAGCCTATGTCAGAAATAGCCAGACTAGCTTTCAAGCAGATAATGAATAAACTTAATTCAGCTAAATCGGCTAAAAAAGAAAATGAGTGTGAGCAGATAAAGTTGGTACCGAAATTAATAGTTAGGGGGTCTACTTCAAAAAAATATCTTAAGCTAAATAATAGGGAGGAATAAAAATCGTGGAAATAAATAGACCAAAATTACATTTTACACCTGTAAAAAACTGGATGAACGACCCAAATGGTTTGGTTTACTATCAGGGGGAATACCATTTGTTTTACCAGCATAACCCATTTGACAATGTGTGGGGACCTATGCATTGGGGGCATGCAGTTAGTAAGGATTTGTTAAACTGGGAACACCTTGATATAGCTTTGAAACCAGATGAACTGGGGACAATCTTTTCTGGGAGTGCAGTAGTAGACGAAAAAAATAGCAGCAGATTGTTTGAGGATGAAAACGGGGGGCTTGTAGCCTTTTATACAAATCATTATGAAGAAGGCGGGCAAGTAAGAGAAACCCAGAGTATGGCTTACAGCAAAGATAGGGGGAGAACGTGGATAAAGTATGATAAAAATCCAATCATCGAAAATCCTGGCATAAAAGATTTTAGGGACCCTAAGGTTTTTTATCATAAAGACACAGGAAAATGGATTATGATACTTTCAGCAGGGAATAAGGCAATGATCTACATTTCTGAAAATTTGAAAGATTGGCAGTATGTCAGTGAATTTGGAGAGAACTTGGGAGCAAAAACTGGGATTTGGGAGTGCCCAGATCTCTTTGAACTTGAGGTCGCCAATACCGGAGAAAAACTATGGGTATTAAAATTTGATTTAGTTAGGCACAAGGAAAACACACAGTCTCAGACTAAATACTTTGTAGGAGACTTTGATGGAAAAAATTTCTCAATGCTAAATCCTGAAAGTACTTGGATTGATTTTGGAAGGGATTTCTATGCTGCTCAAAGCTGGTCAAACCTACCGAATTCCAGAAGTATTTGGTTGGGGTGGATGTCTAACTGGGATTATGCAAATAAAATTCCGGCAAACGACTGGAGAAGTGCGATGACTATACCGCGTGAAATTGGATTGGTAAGGGCAGAAGAAAGATATTTTCTAGCACAAAAACCTGTAAGAGAGATAAAAAATTCTCGGGAAAAAATACACGGAGAAGAAGAGTTTTTAATCCGATCCAAGGAGTACCCCATCGAAGCAAGTGCTGAGATATCCTTGGAGATTGAAAAATATAAAGATTTTGAAATCCGTTTTGAAAATAGCCTTGGAGAATACGTAGACTTGACATACAATTCCGAAGGATCTAAGGTGATCTTTAAACGGGAAAAGTCCGGCGTGACAGAATTTTCGGAATCATTTGAAAAAGAGATGGAAATTGGCCCGCTTATTGGTATGGAAGGCGATGAGCTGAAGGTAAACATTTTGTTGGATCAGAATTCTATCGAAGTATTTTTTAATGACGGTATTGATGTAATAACAAATCTTATATTTCCAAAAGAAGAGATCAATAAAATGAGCTTAACTTCTGCAAAAGACCAAGTGAGGGTGAAAAAATTAGATATATGGAGCTTATAATTCATAGATGATTGAGCTGAGATTGTTTAAGGAGGATTTAAAATGAAAATACTTTGTTCAACGGTCAAAGTAGTGTTGATACTGATAATGTCCGTTGTGATAGCGGCGTGCGGGTCAAAAAAGGAAAAATCTAATATGGTTGAGCTAGAGTTTTTTCAACAAAAAGTAGAGACTGTGGATATCTTTAACGACATAATATCAAAATTTGAGGAAGAAAACCCTGGGATAAAAATAATTCAGAATAACATTCCAGATTCAAGGAATATTTTGATGACAAGAATGGCAAGCGGGGATGTTCCAGATATTATGACGGTGTGGCCTAATGCGATTGAATTTAGAGTGCAGGTAGAAGAAGGATACTTTTTAGACCTAAGTGAACAAAGATTTCTTAACAATGTAAGGCCGGAATTTTTAGAGAATATAAAGGTAGCTGGAAAAAGTTATTCCCTACCGATATCTTTGAATACTGTTGGTGTTTACTATAATCCCAAAATCTTTAACAAATTTGGCTTATCTATTCCTGAAACCTATGGCGAACTGATAGCAGCGGCTAAAAAATTAAAGCAAGCCGGTATTACCCCTTTTGCACTTGGAGATAAGGATTCTTGGACAATTGGGATAGTGGCAAACGCTATGATAGGCAGTGAGATGGGCAAAGAAAAGGCAGATAAGTTTTTTAAGGATTTATCCGCTGGAAAGACATCAGCTGTTAAAAATGAAAGATTAACTGAAATGGCAGACAGAATTTTGGAAATGAGAAAATATGGACCTGAGGATTCCCTGGCACTGGGTTATATGGAAGCAATACATATGTTTGCAACTGAGAGATCCGCTATGTTTATAAACGGCATATGGGCTATACCCTCTATAGAAAAAGCCAATCCTAATCTAGAGTTTGATATGTTCCCTCTCCCAGCAAGCAAAAAAGAGGACACAAAAGTTATCTATGGGATAGATATGTCGGCTTCAATTTCGAAAGACACCGAACACCCAGAAGAAGCCTTGAAATTTTTGGAATTTTTATCTAGACCTGAAATAGCTGAGATATATTCTAACAGGAATAACTCTCCATCGACTATCAAAGGTGTAGAAGTAAAATCGGATAAAATAAAAAGATTAACAGCCATTTTATTTGAAGGGAGGGCATTTGAGTGGCTCCACTTTAAATGGGAAGCTGGTCTAGAAAATCAATGGAATAATGCAGTTCAAACCTTGGTTGTCACCGGTGATAAACAGGGGTACTTAAAAGAGCTGGATAAGAGTTTCTTGAAGAGAAAGTAGACTACGCTAAATAACAAACCGTATATTTCCTTAAAGATGAAATAGGAGGAGAAAATGTCGGGAGAAAAAACTGGTATTAAAAATAAATGGGAAGACATAAAAAGAAAACTCAGCAAACATACATATTTTATTTTCACTCTCCCAGGCTTGATATTATACACAATATTTTTTATATATCCCATGATGAGTGGCTTATATTACAGCATGACAGATTGGGATGGAATTAGAAAATCGTATAATTTCATCGGTTTGGACAACTTTGTAGAAGTTTTTAAGGATGATAGGATAAGAAGCAGCCTATCATTTACACTTAAATATGTAGTCTTACTTCTGGTACTTACAGTAATAATATCACTGGGGATAGCCTTTCTTTTGAATGCCAATATAAAGATGAAAGGTTTTTTCAAATCAGCTTATTTTTTCCCGGCAGTTCTAAGCTTGATAACTGTCGGGCTGATATTCAACCAAATTTTTTATCAGGTATTACCGGTTATTGGAAAGGCGTTGCACATAAAATTATTATCGAAAAATATTTTGTCCAACCCAAAACTAGCCCCATACGGGATATTGGTGGTTAGTATATGGCAAGGCGTGGCACTGCCGACAATACTTTTCCTATCCGCTCTGCAAAGCGTCCCACAAACTCTGATAGAGGCTGCAAAAATAGACGGCGCAAACAGTTTTCAAATGTTTAAAAATGTAATGTTTCCCTTCTTGATACCGGCATTCAATATAGTTTGCATTTTGACCTTAAAAAATGGTCTGACAGTGTTTGATTATATAAAGGCCATGACGGATGGAGGACCCGGACGTGCTACTGAATCAATAGGCTTATTAGTCTATAATTATGCCTTCAGGGAGTTGAGATTTAGCTACGGGATAACCGTATCTGTTATACTGTTTGTACTGATAGCCTGCCTCTCGGCTTTTCAAATCAAAACCCTTAGCCGCATGGAGGTCGAAGAGTGATGAGTAGGAAAAAAATATTAAACAAAACATCGATATATTTATTACTTGTGGTAGGGTTAGTATTGATCTTATTTCCCACATATTTAACAATTATAACCGCAATGAAAACACCGACGGAGTCAGCTGAAAATTTTTTTTCACTCCCGAAATCATTTTATATGGGAAACTTCAAAGAGGTTATGGCAAGGTCCCACTTTTTTAAATATGCTTGGAACTCACTTCTGATAACAGGAGTGTCGCTGGTTTTGATAATCTTTATTTCACCTATGATTTCGTATGCAATAGCAAGAAATTTGGATAAAAAATACTATAAGTTTTTGTTCGTATACATAACAATGGGGATATTTATTCCGTTTCAAGTAATAATGATACCCGTTACAAAATTGATGACTAAGATCAATATGCTGAATCAAGGAGGGCTGATAATACTCTATATAACTTATTCATTGATACAAAGTGTATTTCTCTATGTAGGCTACATAAAAACTATCCCAAGAGATCTAGAGGAAGCAGCATACATAGACGGATGCAGCATATGGCAGGCCTATTACAAGGTGATATTTCCGCTACTAAGGCCAGTAACAGCAACGGTATTTATCATGAATGCACTTTGGATTTGGAACGACTTTTTACTCCCGCTTTTAATATTGAATAAATCTCCTAAATATTGGACACTTCAACTTTTTCAGTATAACTTTAAGTCCCAGTATATGTTTGACTACAACTTGGCATTTTCTTCATTCATGATGTCGTCTCTTCCTGTTATAATCGTATACCTGATTATGCAAAAAAACATAGTCTCAGGTTTGACATGCGGAGCGATAAAACAATAGTAAATAGCGCTGTAATATTTGTGATGACAGGGTAATAATAGTTATGCTTATATAGAAGTAGTTAGGATAAACACAAGTTAAATTTACCGGAGATATTAATTTTGGAGGTAAAAATATGATGAGACTAAATGAAGTTTTTTTTAAATGGTTCCTAACTACTTCAATTATTTTTTGTTTAACATTTTTAAGTAGTTGTGGGAAAAAGCCTAAAGATGAGGCGATAAAAATAGGTGTTACCATAGCTAATTTTGAGGATGTGTACCTAAGACATTTGAAAAGTGAAATGGAAAAGTACCAAGAGAGTTTGGGTAAAAATGTAGATTTAGTCTATCTTGATGCAAAAGTTGATGTCGCTAAGCAGGAAGAGCAGGTAAGATAC
The DNA here is from genome assembly GCA_003246855.1 of Ilyobacter polytropus. Taxonomy (GTDB): domain Bacteria; phylum Fusobacteriota; class Fusobacteriia; order Fusobacteriales; family Fusobacteriaceae; genus Ilyobacter_A; species Ilyobacter_A polytropus_A. The sequence goes on along the minus strand of QKCP01000054.1, from coordinate 7,493 downwards.
CTCGTAGAAGAAAAAGTGGATGTACTTGTAGTCGTTCCTGTAAGCGCAGAATTTACTAGCGGCATGACTAAGATTTCTAAAAAATCAAAAATTCCACTTGTGTATGCAAATAACTACCCAGATGAGTTTATAGGGAAAGAGATACCTTCTGATATTTATTACGTAGGCTCTCAAGAAAAGAATGCAGGGATCATTCAGATGGAATATCTTGCAGAAAAACTTGGTGGGAAAGGTAATGTGGCGATATTAATGGGGGATTTTATAAATAGGGCGGCTTATGAAAGGACAGAGGGAGTAGAAGAGACAGCAAATAAATACCCGAATATAAATATAGTTGAGAAAGAGAATGCAAAATGGAGGGGGCCACTTGCAGGGAGCATAGTTGAAAGCTGGCTGAATTCAGGAGAAAAGATTGACGCTGTTGTAGCCAACAACGACGAGATGGCACTAGGCGCAATACGTGTACTTGAAAAATACGAAAAAGATGACGTAATGGTTTTAGGTGTAGATGCAACGAGTGAAGCCATTGAAGAGTTGAAAAACGGAAGGCTAACAGCGACTGTTTTCCAAGACCCTTACAAGCATGCGAAGAAGATTTTGGAGACAGCATTAAAGGCTGCGAAGGAAGAAAAAATGGCGAGTGAGCTATGGGTTCCATTTGAACTGGTTACTCCAGAAAATTATAAGGAAACTGTAGGCGAATAAAATTTAAATTTAAAAGTTGTTTGATAATATTTAGTGAAGAAAACTGTAAAATACAGGGAGATATATAATAAGCTCATCTAAATAAATTATTAGGAGGTAAAAATGAGATTTTTAGGAGCTGTAGAGGCTGGCGGAACTAAATTTGTTTGTGCTATTGGGAACGAAAATGGGGAGGTAATAGAAAAAGCTAGCTTTCCAACAGAAAAACCGGAACAGACAATGGCAAATGTCATAGAATTTTTTAAAGGGAAAAGAATAGAATCTATGGGAGTGGGTTCTTTTGGCCCTATAGACCCAGATAAAAAAAGCCAAACTTACGGTTATATAACAAATACTCCTAAAGCTTACTGGGGCAACTATGATCTTATAGGGGAGTTGAAAAAACATTTTCCAGTTCCAATGGAGTTTGACACGGATGTAAACGGTGCAGCCCTCGGTGAGGCAACCTGGGGAGCTGCTAAGGGTCTTGATTCAGTTATCTACCTTACAGTTGGTACTGGGATAGGTGGCGGGGTTTATGTCGGTGGAAACCTGGTACACGGCTTAACACACCCGGAAACAGGGCATATCCTTGTGAAAAGACACCCTGAAGATAGTTATGAGGGTAACTGTCCATTTCACGGAGACTGCCTAGAGGGGATGGCTGCTGGGCCTGCAATAGAAAAAAGGTGGGGTAAAAAAGGTCATGAACTTGCAGAGGACCACCCGGCTTGGGAGATGGAAGCGTATTACCTTGCTCAGGGCCTTGTGAACTATATACTTCTGGTATCACCAAAAAAGATAATACTCGGTGGTGGGGTTATGAAACAGAAACATATATTTCCACTAATCAGGAAAAATGTACAAGAACTTCTAAACGGTTACGTAGCTAGAAGAGAAATACTGGAAGATATAGAAAACTATATTGTGTATCCAGAATTAGGCGATAATGCTGGGATTTCTGGTTCCATTGCACTGGCTAAAAAAGCACTAGGCATTTAAGAAATTATATAAAAGAAAATATTTAGTTTTGTAGAGAAAATTAAGAGTGCTTTATGTGGTACAGTACTAACTTTATAAATTAAAGTAAAATAAAATAAAAGCTATAAATTAAATATTATATCGAATTTCAAGTAATCATTACTATGAAGTTCGATTTTTTTATTTTAAATCTAGGTAAAAGCTTTGCTCCTGAAATATCTTAAAAATTAAAATCAGTCATTAATTCTTTTCTAATTTTACTTTATACAAGTCTTGTTATTGCATTTATAATTAAAAATTAATTTGAAATACAATTATAACTTTTTGAAATTAATAAAAATTATTAAAAAAAACAAAGAGGAACTTATAGAATAATTTGGTAAGAGATTTTAATTGGAGATTCGATTTAAAAGAAATTATTGCATACAAAAAATAGTTTTTATTTAAAATGTAAGTTTCTTCCTGTAAAAATTCCTCCCGATTAGCAGAAGTTACAGGATCTCCAATTTATATTTTTTACTTCTTCAAAGCCATTTCTGTGGCTTTTTTCTTTTAGTAACATGTATTTTTATTCATCAAGTAAGAAGGAGAATAATATGTCTAAAAAATACCTATATAAATTGATAGAATTTTTTAAAGAGGCATCTGTAGCCCTAATTATTTTAGCTTTAGGACTAATTGTTATACACTTTATAAGATGTGTAGAGTGTAAAATTTATTTTACTGAAGAACCTGGAGGGATTATATTTTTGAATTCGCTTCCTATCCCTATAATTATATTATTAGGCGTTGGTTTGGTACTTTTAGCAATTGGCATAATCTTCCAGAAGTTCTTTAAGATTTTCAAAAAATAAAGAAAATACTGTTTAAGTATTTTAAAGGAATTATTTTATTATGCTATTCCTAACTTTGAAGAAAAATTGGAAAGTTCCAGGGAAAATTTAAAAAGGCAGAAGTATGTCTCGATAAAAAACTAGGTAAAAGAGATACTGGACGAGATAAAGATGCATATAATATAAATTACATATAGTTGGAAAAGGAATTTTAAAATATAGATTAAAATTTAGGCATGAATGTTGGTGTGAGAAAATTGAATAAAAAGAGATGCGGACTTCTATATTAGAGATTTTAAAGTCTGAAAAATAAAGCCCGGTTATTTCTGGGTTTTTAAATTGAAACCTGAGAATCAAACAACAAATTAAGTGCTTATTATAAATTTAACTTTTTTTTAATTTTTTTTTATGTTAGAATTAAAAAAAACAAAAGCAATTTATAAAAAAATACTGGAGGTTTAAATGGGAGAATATTTTTTAAATACATTTTTGAAGATATTTTTTATCTTCACACCATTTTTTGTATTTTCGACATTTGTTTCTATGACTCAAGATTGTGACAGCTCTTTGAAAAAAAAGTTAGCCATAAAAGTTGTACTTGCTGGATTTATGATATCCATTTTAATTTATACAGCAGGCAACTATATCTTCTATCTTTTTGGAATAAATCTGGACTCTTTTAGAATAGGTACTGGAATAATGCTTTTACTAACTGCAATACAACTTGTTAATGGAAGTGACGGTGAGAAGCCAAAATCAGAAAAAAACATAGACGACATAATCGTTGTACCCATGGCTACTCCAGTTTTGATTGGTCCAGCTACTATGGGGACAATACTTGTTATATCTACTGAGACAGTAAGTAATATATATAAACTGGTAGATATACTAGCGATAAGTACAGCACTTTTTTTAATAGGCTTTCTCCTTTACATAAGCGGGACACTGGAAAAAGCTATAAGCAAACAGGGAGTAAAAGTTATGTCTAAAATAAGTGGCCTTATAATATCAGCTATAGCTGCACAAATGATAATGACAGGGGTTTCAAATTTTGTAAAATAATAAAGACAGCTATGAGCTGTCTTTATTATTTTACAAAACTTATTTTAAGGTTAGATTTTTTAAATGCTAATTAACTATAAAGAACTTATTTTTTCAAAAAATAAAATTCATATTCTACCAAACTTCTTTCTTTCATCTCGATAATCAAAATATAGGGGTTGCCTTCAGGCTGGGTAGTTATCTTTTCTTCTATGACCTTGATCGAGTCTATGGACACCAGCAATAAATTCTATTCCCTCATATAAACATGAGTTAGTTAGATGTTTTTTTAGTGTTTAAAGCATCTTCTAATGCCAGCTTGAACCCGGCAGAAGTATAGGTCGCCCCCGCTATGCTGTCTATCTCCGAAACTTTTTTTCCTATACTCGATCCTACTAGTTTTTTTAGAGCTTCTCCACCGACACCAGGCGTCTCTAAGTGTTCCAAAACTTTAACCGTTGATACCTTGTTTCCGTCAAAATCTGCGGCTATTTTTATGTCCCCTATAAGCCCTTTCCCTTGACCGCTATAGAGATTCGCCTTTCCTTCACTGGCGAATACCCCTATGGCCATGCCTATGGTAAGAGCTGCTGAAATTGTTAAAAATGATTTTTTCATAAGTCCTCCTGCGTTATTTCTTAGAATTTTGTAGTTTAAAAGAATTTTAAGAGATTGCCTATAAAAAACCTACAGGCATATTTTTCGTATACTTGATTATTAGCTATCTTTTTTCATTTCTATTACTAAAACATGGGCTTTCCCTTTTGGTTGGATATATATATCTTCTTCTATAATCTCGAGTGCATCTCTGGCCACAAGTTCCACGTTGTTTACCTTTGCCTCCCCCTCTATAAGGACGAGATAAGCCTGCCTTTCCTCTCCTACTACAAAGTTTTTTCCCTCACTGAGCTCGGCCGCATAAAAATTCACATCCTGGTTTACCTTGATGGGTGCGTCACCATCTTTGCCTGAGACAAAGTGCATAAACTTGTCGACCCTGTCTTCCCATCGAGGCTTGAGTTCGCCGTAATTTGGCGTATGCCCCTTACTGTCCGGTAGTATCCATATCTGTAAAAGTCTAGTAGTGGTATTCCCCATATTGTATTCTGAGTGGGTTATACCGGTACCGGCGCTCATATACTGAACCTCTCCCCTGCTCAGGCTGTGCTTGTTACCCATACTGTCCTGGTGGGTAAGGTCGCCGTTTACAACATAGGAGATTATTTCCATATCCCTGTGTGGGTGGGTTGGGAAACCGGTCTTAGGCTCTATCAGGTCGTCGTTTACTACTCTTAGTACCCCGAAATTAATGTTATCCTGGTTATAGTACTCGGCAAATGAAAAATGGAACCTGCTTTTAAGCCAGCCGTGATCCGCTATAAATAAATTTTTGTTGTCTATTTTTCTCAACATAAAAATACCCCCTTTTCAAAATGCGTCTAACGGGTGTATACGGTTTTAGGAAAAAGACAGATAGTCTTTCCCTAAAACCTGATTAATAATATACGCTAAAATCTATTTCCATAATCTTCGAAAAGATCTATTAACAAAGGTCTCGATAGCCTGTCTGATTCTTGCTCCGAAACTTGTTCTCCTGCATATGCTGCAATTCCTAGTGCCAATATTCCTATTGCTAAAAGTTTTTTCATTTTAATCTGCCTCCTATTTTATTAATTATATATGTTATTTACTAATTTAAAATTGCAAGTTTTTGTAACTATTTATATTATATGACTTAGAATTTTTTTGCTAACTGTTTTAAGTGCTGCTTTTTACTCTCAAGTTCTTCGGCAACTTCTTCCTGGCCGAGGACGTTTGTGAGCTCCATATTGACGGTTTCAACGTCTTCTATGCCCAAGAATCCAAGGATAGTCCTTAGGTACCTGTCCCCCATCTCAAAGCTTGCGGCAGGCCCCTGTGAGTACGCCCCTCCCCTTGAGGTTATATGTATGGCCTTTTTATCCTTTAAGAGCCCCACCGGACCGTTTTCTGTATACTGAAAAGAGATTCCTGCATATGCGATGTGGTCTATGTAGGCCTTAAGTATTGACGGTATGGAGAGGTTCCACATGGGAGCCGCGAAGATGTATTTGTCCGCCTCTTTAAACTCTGTGGCGTATTCTTTGAGGACACTGTCCTCGCCTGAAAACATCTGTCCGAGCTTTTCGGAATCAAGGTGACCTACGTTTCTTTCGTAAAGGTCAACCTCTATTACCTCGTGGTTCGGGTTGTTTTTTTTGTATTCTCTTATGAATTCTTCTGACATTTTGAATGTGTACGAATCTGAAGCTGCTTTTGGGTTAGCTTTTATATATAGAACTTTTTTCATGGCTTTGCCTCCTTTTGATTTATTAAATAGTTTTTTGAATACCGATTTCATGATTTTACCCCCTTTGATTGGATGAATAGAGTAGCAATATTTAATTTGTATCTAGTTAGATATATATCTGTAAAAAAATATACATCTACTATAGCTGTTTATAATAATTTTCTAAGTTTTTGTGATATACCAAAATACTTTTTTACATCTAATTAGAGATATAATTGTAAAAATTTAGCCATATAAATGGCTGTTTTTACAGTGATTTTCCGAGTTTTTTAAGCAGGGAGATCATGATGTTTTTTTCCTCCGGGCTCAAAATATCGAACATAGTGCGGATGTTGTCGAGATGTCCGGGAAATATATCCTCTATTTTTTTCTTACCTTTTTCCGTGGCCCTGACTATCGTCACCCTCTTGTCGACGTCGTCTTTGGATTTTTCCAGAAAGCCGTCTTTTATGAGGTTATCTATGATAACTCCTACGTTGCCGCTGCTTGAAAGGGTTTTCTCTATTATCTCCCCGACCTTGAGCGGACCCAGGTGGTAAAGGGCTTCCAACACACCGAACTGCGGCAGTGTGAGTCCCTGAGAGGATATGTATTGACCATCCCTTCTGGTTACAGACTGCGAGCATCTGGTTAACGTCACTATTAGTTTTAAGTTCAGTTCGTCTAAATCTTCATATCTTTTCATACCAATATAATACCTCTAATTAGATATATTGTCAAGAAGTTTTTTATTTTTATAATTGTAATCAATTCAATACTTAGATACAAGTAGAAACTTAAGTTAAATAATGAAAAAAGCTGAATAAATATCCAGCTTTTTAAACAATTAAATTTTCATTATGAATTTGTATATCCCATCAGTATTTATTCTTCTTTTTATATGACCACTCACACTTATTCTAAAATTTACCAAATTTGTATTTATAATTTTTTGATTCAGAATTTCTATATCAATCTTCATTTTATCGCTTCTTTTGAATAATATTATATGTTTTTTAAACTTTCTATTAAAGCATCTTTGTATTTATATATATCATTTATTCCGTTTTCTAAAAGTATTTTATTTTCTTTACTACTTTTACTTCCATTTTTATCATATATTGGAAATGATATATATTTATTGTCTGTATTAAAATGAAGTCTACATATCCATTTTCTTATATTTCCTTCTAAGAGAACATTAAAATAGCTAAGAGTATCTTTATACTCTATTTTACTTATATCATTTAATTCGTTATATAATATTGATTTAACAATTGCAAATGCTTCTAATTCTTCCTGGGTAGTGTTTATATTTGCTGTTTCAACAACCTCGATGACATCATCTTCAGCAGGTTGTTCGGTTTTATCTTCTAAGACTCCTTCTAGCCTGTTTCTTACTATGTCATTTATAAGTTGAGTAGTTGAATTTTTTATGATACTTTTAAATTTATCTTTTATTTTTTGAGTTTTCACACCTTCGTATACTTCGCTCAGAACATATGTAATAAAGTTATCGCTTGGGGTTTCTAATTCTGTTTTAAGTAATTTTTTGATAGCACTGGAGTATTTAAGTTCTTCTGCTGTTGTTAATATATTTTCTATATCAAAATTATTTTTAAAAAATTTTTTTAATTCATTTATTT
>QKCP01000070.1 GCA_003246855.1 Ilyobacter polytropus | reverse complement strand
ATTATTTGGAATAACTTAAATATATATGTAAATTTTTTAAAATAAAACTTTAATTAAAAAATAGAGAGGAGAGTTAAATATGGCAAATCAAGAGACGTTTGAAAGAGTATTATCAAAAAAAGATGTATTGGCACTTGCATTTGGTGCAATGATAGGATGGGGATGGGTAGTATTAGCAGGTAGTTGGGTAAAAACAGCAGGTCCTTTAGGAGCAATGCTTGCATTCCTACTAGGTGGAATAATGGTTTTATTTGTTGGTCTTACTTATGCAGAACTTACTTCGGCTATGCCTAAATGTGGAGGAGAACATGTATTTACTTTAAGAGCTCTTGGAGCAAATGCATCATTTCTATGTACATGGTCTATTATCCTTGGGTATATATCGGTGGTAGCATTTGAAGCAGTAGCATTTCCTACGGTGTTGGAATACCTCATACCGGGATATATAAAAGGTAAAATGTATGCGGTAGCAGGATATGATGTATATTTTACTTGGGTATTGGTTGGAATGGTAAGTTCAATTCTAATAACAGTTATTAATTACTTTGGAGTAAAACCTGCTGCATTTTTACAAGGAGTACTTACACTTATAATAGCAGCTGTAGGTTTAAGTTTCTTTGGTGGAGCAGTTGCTAATGGTGATGTGGCAAACGTTCAACCTCTATTTGTAGACGGCGGTAAAGGAATTTTGGCAGTAGCAGTTATGACACCATTTATGTATGTTGGATTTGATGTTATACCTCAGGCAGCAGAAGAAATAAATTTACCATTTAAGAAAATAGGTCAAATTTTAATACTTTCAGTAGTTATGGCAGTTGTATGGTACATAATGATTATTTATGGAGTATCGTTAGCTATGGATGCTAATTCATTGTCTGCATCAAAACTTGTAACTGCCGACGCTATGAAAGCAGTATTCTTTAACAGTCCTATAGCTTCTAAAATAATGGTTTTAGCAGGAATAGGTGGAATTATAACAAGTTGGAACTCATTCTTCGTTGGTGGAAGTAGAGCAATTTACTCAATGGCTGAATCAAAAATGTTACCTGAATTTCTTGCAAAATTACACCCAAAATATAAAACACCAGTAAATGCAGTACTTTTAATAGGTGTAATATCAACATTAGCTCCGCTTTTAGGTAGAAAAATGCTTGTTTGGCTTGTTGATGCAGGTGGATTTACAATAGTTCTAGCTTATCTTCTTGTAGTAATTTCGTTCTTAGTATTAAGAAAGAAAGAACCTGAAATGGAAAGACCATATAAAATTAAACATGGTGTCTTTGTAGGATCTGTAGCAGCAATATTAAGTGGAGCATGCATATTCCTTTACCTTCCTGGAGCTCCATCAGCATTAGTACCTTTTGAATGGTTCATTGTACTTGGATGGTTTGTACTAGGAGCTATCTTCTATGCATGGGCTAGAATGTCTTATTCAGATTTTGGAAAGCATGCAGAAGAACATGAAGAGAATCTTGCAGCACAACCTGAATAATTAATAATAGAATGTAAAACATAAAAGATTAAAAAAATGGGCAGAATTAATAAATTACACTAATATTGTATATAATCTAATTTGGAAATACTGACTCATGGAGGTATTTCCAATACAGATAATATAGTAAAAAGACACTTAAGTTGTGAGATGCTTAAGTGGTGAGCGAAAAAATTAAAATATATATTGGAGGTTTTAGTAATGATTTTAGAAAAAAATGCAACAGTTGTAACATCAATTCCAGGTCCTAAATCAAAGGAACTTTTGGAAAAAAGACTTAAATATGTAGCTAGGGGAGTAAGCTACTCTACAGAGATATTTGTAGACGAAGCCAAAGGTGCCCTTATAAAAGATATCGACGGTAATGTATTCGTTGACTTTGCATCAGGTATAGGTGTACAGAACGTAGGTCATTGTGATGATGACGTAGTAGAAGCAATAAAAGCACAAGTTGAAAAAAATATACATAGTTCTTTCAACGTTGCAATGTACGAACAATACGTTGATTTAGCAGAAAAACTTGTTTCGGCAACTCCTGGAGATTATGCTAAAAAAGCTTTGTTTATAAACAGTGGTGCTGAAGCTGTAGAGAATGCTATTAAAATCGCAAGAAAATATACAGGTAAACCAATGATATTATCATTAGAAAATGCGTTTCATGGAAGAACTTATATGGCTATGACACTGACAAGTAAAGTAAGACCTTATAAATATGGTTTTGCGCCATATAATAGTGATACTCATAAAATTCCATCACCTTACTGTTATAGATGTCCATATGGAAAACAAAATCCAGGTTGTAATCTAGAATGTGCTCAAAAATTAAGAGACTTACTTAAAGGTGAATTATCAGCAGATATGATTGCTGCTTTAATAGTAGAACCTATACAAGGTGAAGGTGGTTTCATAGTTCCTCCAAAAGGATATTTACAAGAACTTCAAAAAATATGTAATGAAAATGGAATACTATTCATAGTAGATGAAATTCAAGCAGGATTTGGTAGAACAGGTAGTCTTTTTGCCTCTGAGCAGTTCGAAGTTGAGCCTGATATGATAACAATGTCAAAATCACTTGCTGCAGGGATGCCGTTAAGTGCTGTTATCGGAAGAGAAGAAATAATGGAAAATCCAATTGTAGGGTCTATAGGCGGTACTTTTAGTGGAAACCCTGTTTCTTGTGCAGCTGGATTAAAAGTTCTGGAAAAAATAGAAAAGGACAACCTTTCTGAAAAAGCGAACGCTATTGGTGAAAAAATAAAATCAAGACTTTCTGAAATGCAGAAAAAATACCCTGTTATAGGAGACATAAGAGGACTTGGTGCAATGTGTGCAGTTGAGTTTATAAAAGATCCAGAAACAAAAGAGCCTAATAAGGAAATAATAGGAAAAATAACTAAAGAGAGTCTTCAACAAGGAGTAATATTCCTAAGTGCAGGAATTTATGGAAATGTTCTTAGATTCCTTCCACCATTAGTAATGACTGATGAGCAACTAGAATACGGGTTAGATGCTCTTGAAAAAGCAATTGAAAAAGCTTTAAGTTAATAATTATAAGCTTGAATTCTCCTGATAGTGATTAAAATTATCAGGAGAATTATAAATTAAAATCATAACTAAGGGGTAGAAGACTATGAAATTATTTAAATTACAACCTGAAATCCATAAATTTGACAAATTTTCTGAATTTGCTGAAGAATTCGGCCTCAGTGATAGAGACGTTATAGTAGTAAACAACTCTATTTTTGATAAATTCATAAAAGAACTTGATTTGAAAAGTATATTTATATCTCCAAAAAAATATGGCAATGGAGAACCTTCGGATGAGATTATAGATAAAGTTCTTGAAGAAGCGTCTCAATATGAATTTGATAGAATAATCGCCATCGGTGGCGGAGCGGTAATGGATATAGCTAAATTTTTAGTTCTTGAAAATGTGAGTAATACACTTGATGTTTTCGAAAGAAAAATTGAGTTCAATAAAATAAAAGAGTTTATTGCTATTCCTACTACTTGCGGAACAGGCAGCGAGGTAACTTCATTTTCTGTAGCAGAGATAAAATCAAAAGGTACAAAAATGGGGATAGGGATAGACGAGTTCCTTCCAGACCATGCGGTGCTCATACCGAGTCTACTTGCAGACATACCTTATAAATTCTTTGCTTTCAGTACTCTTGATGCCCTTGTACACGCAGCTGAATCATTTGTAGCACCAAGATCAAACCCTTATACAGAGCTTTTTGCAGAAAAGGCAATAGAACTTATACTTAAAGGATATAAACAAATTTCTGAAAACGGTAAAGATTATTATTCTGAAATCATAGAAGATTTCCTTATAGGAAGTAACTATGCAGGGATAGCATTTGGAAATACAAGTGTAGGAGCTGTACATGCACTTTCATATCCACTTGGCGGTAAGTATCACGTAGCCCATGGAGAGTGCAACTATGAATTTTTTACACCTGTATTTAAAGTATATACAGAGATAGCTCCAGAAGCTAAAATAAAAAAATTTAACGATTTGGTAATTTCAGTATTGGGATTAAGCAAAGATGCAGATGTCTATGAAGAACTAGATAAACTTTTAGGTTTTATTTGGGAGAAGAAAAAGTTAAGTACATTCGGCATGGAAGAAAGTGAAATTCTTGAGTTTACGGAAAGTGTTATTGAAAAGCAGCAGAGACTTTTAAGTAACAACTACGTTCCGTTAGACAAGGAACAAATGATAAACATCTACAGAAATCTTTTTTAAATATAATAATTGCATTTTTTCGTATAGAACATCGAAGTACCTTCCGTTATAAAGGGCTCCCGCAAGGGGGCTCTTTTATATATACAGAACTTTTCTCCGTACAAATTTTATTTTTTTAGTATTCCAAGCAAGGAAAATGTATTTGGATAAAGATAAAAGCTGTGCTAAGCTAATATTAGAAAAAATAAAATGGAGGTGGAGGTATGATAGTAGAGAAATATAAGTGTAGCCACTGCGGATATCTATATGTCTATATAGATTATGGGAATGGAAATAAGATGAATGTTCCTTTTGAAGAACTTGAGGAAGACTGGAATTGCCCAATGTGTGGTCTAGGTAAAAATGCTTTTAAAAAAATTGATGTGTAGCAGTCTAATCAATTTATAACCTATAAAAAGTATACGGATTGAATGTAGCTTGACATGCTATACAAAATAAATAAAAGATGTAAAAGGAATCTCATGATTTATGTAGAAAATTAATTTATGAATTTTTTATTTATAAGATAAAATGGGGGTGCCGGCATGTCTGATAAAATGTGTTCAATGTACAAAAAAGCGGAAAAGGATATGGAAAAATATCTGAAAAAGGTAGGAGACGGGGCTTATGTTTGCAAAAAGTGTGGCAGGTTTGCCCAGGATAAAAAAAATCTCTGCAAACCGTTGGAGGTAGGGAAGCAATTTTCAACCCATGAATCTGAAGATACAGATAAACAGGAAATCGGAAAACTGAAAGACCTCAGTGTTGACGAGTTTAAAGAAATACTGCGTGGAGAATTAGAAGCTTGTATGAAAAAAGAGTAGCGTCTATAGGTAAGGAAGTAATATAATGAAGAGAAAACCTCTGCCTAGAATATTCTAGGCAGAGGTTTTCTCTATTTTGACTTAAAAGGCCGTAAAATATTTTACGGCCTTTTAGTTATTTTTTATAGACTACTATTGTTTTTTTACAACCTTTATAGATTTTCCGAATACCTCCTTGAATCTTCTGCCGGAAACAAGCAGTTTGCTGATTTGAATATCTAGCACATCCATCTCATCTACGTGGAATATGACGTCTTTATCTTTTATCTCAACATGGAACTGAAGTTTTTCAAGCACAAACACCCTGTTGAATATTTTCGAAAGTTTTAGGATTACGGCGAGCTTGTCTATCAGCTGCACATCAGATTTATTTAATATGTCGGAGTAGTCCAGGTGGAGGCTGTTTCTTTTTTCCTGCTGTGAAACTATGAGTGCGGCCATAAGGAGTTTTTTATGCGATATACCGTTTAGACCTGAGTTGAGTATCATGTAAAATGAATGCAGGGGATAGTCGTAGTAGTTTACATTTACTCCGCTCCTGCCAAAGTAACAGGCCGTTTTTAATATTTTGTGGTCTATATCCCCAATGCCGTGCAGCGGGGAAAGTTCCTGAAAAATTTTTTCGAAAATAGTGAAGGTGTTATCTCCGGTTTCTACGGACAGGTTGTAATTTTCAGTTATGCTGTGTAGTGAGTATTCATATACATTCTCTATCTCCTTCCCAATCTGGTCCAAATGGGAGTAGAGAAACCCTTCCCTTATACCGGAGCCGCTTATGATAAGTTTTTGGATTCCTGTGTGGCTCAAAAGGCAGTTTACTGCGCAGGCTGCCCCGACAAATATATCGGCCCTGCTTTTTGCAAGCCCCTCAACCTCGAGCTTTTCCTTGTAGCTTTTTCTTTTTAAAAAATTGTACACCAGTGTTACATCAGTGGCGGCCATCTGGTAGTCGTGGAGCAGGTTTAGCGGATATTGCCGGATAGTGGAGTGAACCTTTGCAAGGTTTCTGACGGTGCCGCCAACCCCAACAAGCGGGATTCCTTCCAGATTTTTCAGCCATTCTATCTTTTCGTATTCAGAAAATATCTGTTCTTTCAGCAGGGACTCGTCTGCTTTTTTTAGGGGGTTTTTCACATCGGATATCTGGGATAGGGTAACGGAACCAAAATTAAGGCTGATAGACTCCAATATCTTTTTCCCCTTGAATAGTACCAGCTCAGTACTAGCTCCACCCATATCCATCAGCAGGCCTTCTTTTACGTCAAGGCTATTTACTGCCCCCAGGTATGAAAACCTGGCCTCGTCCACTCCAGAAAGTACAGCGACATCTAAGCTGAGCTGGTTTTTTACCGGTATTAAGAATTCCTTGGAATTCTCCGCATTTCTCACGGCAGCTGTGGCGAAAGTGATAATCTCGTCCACACCGTAGTTTTCACATATACCTTTGAAAAGCCTTAGTGTATTTATAGCTAGGTTTATTTTTTTTATCTTTAGTACCCCAGTATTATGGAAACCCTCTCCTAGCCTAACCGTTTCCTTTATATCTTCTATAACCTTGAAATGTTTTGTAGGAGATATTTCAAATATAACTAGCCTTATGGAGTTTGACCCCACGTCTATTATGCCTATCTTTTTCATTGTATTCACTCCCCTCCTTATTTAAAGTATATTCAATGAAAAGTCAGTTAGCAAATTTATTTGTGCATATTTGCAGGAATAAGACAAAATATTCCATAAAAGTCATATATTAATGTAAAAATACTGTAATATTTTTGTTTTAAATGAAAGCATAGGTTAAAATTAATAATAAGATGTTAAAAATTTCAACTCTAACGGAAAGGGGCCAGTTAATGGAAAGCAATCTTATCGCTGTTATAGAAGTTTCCCCGGCAGTAGTCAGTATGGCAGTGTTTCAAAGAAAGGGGAATCTCATTGAGAAATTAGAAGATGTCAGCGAAGTGCTGCTCTTGTTTGATTATACGGATTTCAATAAGATTTCATTCAAAAAAATAGAGAAACTCTGCGATGTCCTGAACAATATGAAGGGGCTCGCCAGGTCCTATGGCATACAAAACGTCTGGGCAGCTACGACAAGCAGTTTTTCAGAACTTGAAAACATGTTTTTCTTGGTTGATCTAGTGGAACTAAAGACCGGATTGAGGCTCTATGTGCCAACTGTTTTGGAGAAAAAAAGATTTTCATTCAAAAATTTTTTATTGGAAAACCGCAGCACAAAATTACACGCTGAATCAGACCGCAGCCTCATAGTAACAATAGGTGCAAAGACTACAGACATCTCTCTTTTAGACGGGGACAGGATGTTGGCACACGAAATACTCAATACAGGAAATCTCAAGATGGCGGACATACTGGACGAGGAGAAGGTAAACTTAAAGAATGCCAGTATTTTCGTGAGGGACAGTTTGGAGAACTACCTGAGAGTGATGAAAAAAAAGTTTGATATTGGTGAGATAGATAAGCTTTTCTTCCTAGGGGACTTTAGCCTTGATTTTCTCGGGGAGGTCCATTCGGAAAAGAACTCCACTACCCTAACTCTTTCCCAGGAAAAGTTCTTAAAAAAATTCGACGAATTAAAAGAGGAGTCGTTCTTAACTCTTTCTTCCGACTACGGGGTGTCGGAAAAGATATTTAAGAGGATGACGGCCTCGGCCCTGCTAATTAAAGAGTTTAGTGATTTTTTCAACTCAAAAAATATTTACTACATAGAACCGGATGCAAAGAGGACCTTTTCGTATTTGAGATTTTTTAAAACCGTCTCCAGGAAGCTGGATAAAAAAATAGATTTGTATTCCCTGGAATGTGCAAAAAAAGTTGGGGATAGATACCTCTACGATGAGGCGCACTCTGAATTTTTGCTTTCAAACTGCCAAAAACTTTTCAACAAGCTTAAGCCTGTACACAAGTTTTCAAACAAACAGCTTCATCTCTTAAATATGGCGGCCATATTCCATGACATGGGGAAATTCGTCTCATTTAGGGACCACCACAAGCACTCCTATTATCTGGTAAAGGAAACCGCCATATTCGGCCTAGATGAAAACGAACTGCAGATTGTAGCCAACCTCTGCTACTACCACAATGTGGAGAGCCCAAGCTTAAACACAAAAATCTTTAGAAAGTTTAGCTCTAGCGAGAAAATAACGATATTAAAACTCACAGCCATATTGAAGCTCTTGGTGTCCTTGGATAGGAGTAAAAGGCAGAAATTCGTTGACGTGAGCTACAGCATAGAAGGAAGCAACTTGATTGTGGAGGTGTCGACCGATGAAGACCTTAGTATTGAAAAGTGGTCCTTTAACAGCAGGAACAAGTTTTTCAAGGAGGTATTTGGTTTAAAGCCTGTCTTAAAAGTAAAAAGGAGGTACTTAGAGGATGTCTTCTAGACAAAGTGATTTCATAAATAGGGAGCTCAGTTGGCTGCAGTTCAACCAAAGGGTGTTAGAAGAGGGGATGGACAAAAAGACCCCCCTTTTGGAGAGATGTAAGTTCCTGGCAATAACCACCTCAAATATGGATGAGTTTTTTATGGTTAGGGTGGCAGGACTTATGGTACAAGTACAGGAAAATGTGCACAAAAGGGATATATCAGGGATGCTGCCCCAAGAGCAGCTTGAGAAAATAAACGAAAATGTGAGGAAATTTTTGAAGGAAAAGTATAACGTATTTAACCACTCTATAATCCCGAAGCTGGCTAAAGAAGGAATACAATTTAAGGAATACAAGCAGATAGACGGCAATCAGAAGAAGTTTTTGGAAAAACTTTATGAAGAGACTATATTTCCTATACTGACTCCAATGGCTATAGATGCTAGCCGTCCTTTCCCGCACCTACTAAATATGTCGCTGAATCTAGTTGTCAGACTAAGCAAGGGTGAAGAACACTTTTATTCGGTTGTGCAGGTCCCAGGGATACTGAAACGCTATATAGAGCTACCAACAGCAAAGGGTAGGGAATTTATTCTTTTAGAAGATATAATAAAATCCAGGATAGACACCTTGTTTATCGGCTACAAGGTGGAGAATGTCAACGAGTTTAGGATAACAAGAAATGGGGATCTTACGATTGACGAGGACGACGTAGAAGATCTGTTGTTGGAGATAGAAGAGAAAATAAAAAAAAGAAAATGGGGTTTCCCTGTCAGGCTTGAAGTGACAAAAAATATACACGACGATATTCTTGATTTTCTTGTTGAGAACATTAATATAGATAAAGAGTGGATATATAAGTTTGATGGCCCCCTGGATCTGAATTATTTAATGAAATTCTCCGGAATAAACGGACATGAGGAGTTGAAGTTTGAAGACAGAATTCCTAGACTTCATCCTGATTTGAAGGACAAAGATATATTTGAGGTCATAAGTGAAAAAGATATAATCCTGCATCACCCCTATCAAACTTTTAGCCATATAGTTGAGCTGGTGGATAGGGCGGCAGAAGATCCACGCGTACTTGCTATAAAACAAACACTCTATAGGGTGAGTGGGGATTCTCCAATAATCAAGTCACTTATAAAGGCTATAAACAACGGGAAGCAGGTCACGGTGCTTGTTGAACTCAAGGCCAGATTTGATGAAGAGAGAAACATAATGTGGGCAAAAGAGCTGGAGAAGGCAGGCTGCCACGTAGTATACGGACTAAAGGGACTCAAGACTCATGCGAAATGCCTGCTCATAGTCAGGAAAGAGGAGGCAGGGATAAGGAGGTATGTGCATTTCGGTACCGGGAACTACAACGATACAACCGCAAAACTGTACACAGATATAGGGCTTTTGACTTCGGATGAAGAACTTTGCAGAGATGCGTCAAATCTATTCAACAAGCTTACTGGTTTTTTCGGTCAGAACAAGTGGAAGAAAATATCGGTTGCCCCAGAGGGCCTCAGGGAGAAATTCTACGAGTTGATAGACAGGGAGATAGAGTTCTCCAAGTCAGGTAAAGGCGCCAGGATAATAGCTAAGATGAATTCTCTCGTGGATAAAGGCATAATAGAAAAGCTTTACGAGGCCAGCTGCGCCGGTGTAAAGATAGACCTTGTTGTAAGAGGGGCTTGCTGTTTGCGCTCCGGTGTAAAGAATTTAAGTGAAAATATAGATGTATACAGCATAGTTGGCAGGTACCTAGAGCACAGCAGGATATACTATTTCGAAAACAACGGGGAATCGGAAATATACCTGTCCAGTGCCGACTGGATGGGGAGGAACTTAAACAGGAGGGTAGAGAGTCTTTTTCCCATAGAGGACAGGGAGTGCTTCCAGCAGGTGCTAAATGCTTTGGAGTGCAACCTAAAAGATAATGTTAAATCCAGAAAGCAAACCCCTGACGGGACATATGAGCGGGTGAATTCAGGTAAGATTAAATTTAACTGCCAGGATGAGCTATATAAATAAAAAAAGTGGCCCTTGGGCCACTTTTTTTATTTATTTTAATCCGTATTTTTGTTATATAGCCCGTTAGCTAAGGAGTCATCTGAACAAGGTATCTATCGGCATAGCCTGTTTATTTAAAAATTTAGGGAATCTTTTCTTAGATTTTCTGTACAAAAACAGATAAAAACGGGAAGTCAATGGGTTGAAAAGCATCCTGTCGATTAGCCTGTAGTGACTGTTTTTGCGAACAAGGAGCTTCAGCATGGGCAGGAAAAGTCTGCTGTTTTCATTGTTATTAAGTTTTACATAGAATCTGTAAGTTTTAGGGTGCTTTGACTTATAGGTCTTCGCCAGTTTTTTAAACTCTTTTATTCCTTCTTTACCCGTATCACGGTATATCAACTCTCTGGCCTTGGCAAGCAAAAAAAAAGTATCAAAGTGAAACTCATAATTGTACTGAGGGATATTGCCTTCAATAGCTAGCCTTCTCAGATCTTTTATCTTCTCCAGGGCTCTAAAACCGATTTTTATCGAAGCCATATGGTTTCTGCAGAATGCCCTGTAGAACTGCAACGTGAAGCTTGTAAGTGTAACGTTGTTCCAGAAGATATGGATTATTGGCGGGATCCTGACCCTGTTGAAGTAAAGCTCCTGAGCTGAATAGTATGGGTCGTACAGCAGTTCTTTTATGACCTCGTCCGATATCCTAAGGAACTCCACTAGTTTATCCCCGTCGACAGTAGCCGGAGCAAACTCTACTACCGTCTGCTCTACACTTTTGTTGTTTTTAAAGATCTGTATGCTCACATAAGTATTGAGCTCGTTCCAAAATAGAGAGTTTTTTAGGAAGGTGAAGTTTTTAAATGTGGCCCACCCACCTGTCTGGCACCACGCTGTCATGCCTACTATAGAACGGTTGTTCATTAATTCATCGCGGTAAGCCTTGTAGTCCCATCCGACAAAAGAAGGGAACTCGCCGAATCCCTCGTATTCCCTACGGGTTTGGAGTTCTATTATTTTTTTTCTGTCATCTAGAAAAAAGAGCTGATTGAGGCGTAGGTACCTGAAGAAATCGGTGTCGCCAAACTTCATGGAAATAATGAGGTTTTCACTGTTTATGTCTCGGAAGACATCGTTATATGTTTTCTCGTTCCACATCAGGTCTCCAAGTTCATATGCTCCAACTGTCCATGTCCTGAAAATAAGGTATTTAGATTTTTTTTCAAAAATGGGTAGCAGCCTCTTTATAAGCGTATTCGCCTGTTTTTTTGTTTTTAGGAAGAGCCTGCTTTTAAAATCACCTCCGGCATCGAGACCGTCAGATTCCCCTATCCTAAAAATAATCCCTTCTATTTCAGGGAAGGAGTTCAGCACGTTTTCCACTGCTTTTTCAAATATCTCTGTTTCACTTGACTTTCCACTGAGCAGTAGTTCTTCTATATCCTGGTTGTAGAACATAATATCGGTATTTATGAATATTTTCATCCCAGCACTACTAGCAATATCAAAGAGGCTTTGAAAAAGCCCCCTGTATTTTTCAAGTTTGCTCACAAGCTCGGGGTTGTAAAAATCAAGTATAGCCATGTAGCACAGTTCGTCTACTGATATGGAGTTGTATCCCATCTCTTTCACCCTGTCGATGTAAAGTTTGAAATATTTCTTGATTTTACCGGCTGTTTTGTCTGGGATTACTCCCTGATTTTCCAGGTAATGAAAAGGGATTTTTGACCAGTTGACTTTCTTTTTTTTATATGGAACGAAAAATGGGCTTGTGGTATCGATCAAATAAATTCTTTCCAAACTGTCTCCTCCCGGTACAAACTTTTGGATAAAGGCCTGTTCAAAGGCGTAGAGCTTTCTATTTTTAGTAGCATACCTCCAGCTTTTTCCCGTACACCCCCTCAAACAGATCCTTTTTCTTTTCTATCCTGTCTAGCACCTCTTTTATAGGTTTTTCAGGAAAAATTAGCTTAACTTTGTTTTTGAGAACTTGCAGATCAAATTCCCTATAGGTGTATTTCCCGTCCAGGTCCAAGGCGTCTGCTATTCTGAGAAGGGCGGACAGTTTTTTCACTGTTTTTTTTGATTTCTTGTCCAAAATTTTGTAGTTCCAGTGGCTTCCCTTTAGGGATTTCCTGTGGTACCTGGCTATGTTTCCGATGAGCATCCTTTCGTAGGTATTTAATGGCAGTTCGCTGTCGCCCATTATACGTTTCATGGAGTTTTTATGGTGCGCCTTCATCCCATTTGGCCATCCGATGTCGTGCAGTATCGATGCAAATTTTAGGTAGCGTCTTCCGAGCTCATCTAATTTGTGGACTTCCTTTAGTCTGTCGAACAGTTCAAGCGACAACTGGGCTACGTTTTTAGAGTGGCAGGGGTCTATCCCGTAGTCATCCAGCTTTTTCATCAAGAAAAAGTCTTCTGGCTGGCCTTGTGGCAACCCGCCCAGGTCGCTAATTCTGCTGCTTTTGACAAAGAAATCTGGGACTTTAAGGTCTTCTGAGCTCACTTCCAGGATATTCTCAAAAAAATCATCCTTTTTCAAGTTGGCCCATTCAAGCAAAAGTTTTTGAAACTCCATATTCCTTTTTTCTGAAAGCCTGGAGTAGAAGTTTTCCAGAGAACTTTTGACAACGTCAGCATCTAGGGGTTCGGTAGATTCAAGTTTTTCCCTTCCGCTCAAAACTTCTTTTAAAATAGAGCTCCATACGTCAAGGTCGTGCAGGTTTCCCAGCATGGTTTGGAGTTTTTTGACCTTAGTCAAAATCGGAGGGAAGTCTCTGCCGTATATAGACCTGAAATTTTCCAGGGAGTACCTGAGTTTTTTTATCGCTATGCGAAGGGTGTGGTGACCCACTCTATTCTCCGGATCTTCGAGTGTTTTTTCAAGTTCTAAAACTGTTTTCAGCCTGAAGAGGATTTCTCTGTGAGCTTTGAAAAAATCAGACTCGGAATGGAGGTATTTTTGTGATAGAACCTCTTCACACATTTTTCTTGTATTTTTTAGGAAACCACCGCCAATTATTTTATACGCGGTTTTCTTTGTAAAGTTATCAAGCCTAGCTCTTTTGATTCTCCTGTCTTCCAACATGGCACCTACATCCGGGAAACTCTTGGATTCCTCCTGCAAATACAGTATCTGTACGTCGAGATCCCTGGCAGGGCCGAAAGATCGTGTTATTTCCCTTATTCCAGCCAAAAGTTTCCTGTACCTTTCTTTGCCGATCTTATCCTTTAAAATTGGCAGGGCCGTCCTTATCCTCCTGGACGCCACTCTTACCTGGTGGAGGTTTTCCACGTCATCGTCTATAGTAATAAGTTTCTCCTCTAAATATTCGGTAAGATTAAAAATTTTTTCCGCAGTTACTGTGTACAGTGAATCCATTTTTCCACCTCCGATTTAAGAAGTACCGGTGTTTTGATTAAACCGATACCATTAATATTATACTCTGAAAAGAGCAGCCCTATGAAATTTTCGGCCTTCGGTTTACATTGGGAATACATAGTTTTTACAAGTCGGCATGTAGAAGAATGGAAGTATAAAAAAATATTAATTTATAACTAAATTTAGATTTTGAGAGTCAAAAATATGGTGGAGTTTAAAACGAGATTTTTTTATTGACTATAGATGGCTGAGGATACCATAGTTGCTGAGAAAACATCCGTGAAACAGTTCGTGGAGGTTTTATTTAAGCCTTGGGCTTGGGAGAAAGAAAGTAAAATGAAAAAAATATCGATAATAAAACTGCTTGCATTTGGAATACTGGGGGGACTTCTTATTTTTGTAGCAAACTGTGTTTACGTGGTGGTGTCGGCAAGAAGAGCCACGCCAAAGATTATAGCTGAGGCGGTCAACTCGGAAAGGATGGAGGTCTGTTTTGAGGAGCTCAGCAAGGGACAGGTGGAAGCCCTGCTAGCCGTAGAAGACCCGAATTTTTATCACCATAAGGGGATTGATTTTAAGACCCCAGGGGCTGGCAGGAAAACAATAACCCAGGAACTGGTTAGCCGGATTTATTCCACTAATTTTAAGTCGAAACTTACAAGGGTGGAGAAAAATCTAATAGCAAGGTTTGCTTTTAATCCTCTCAGTACAAAAGAAGCTCAGCTGGGACTTTTCGTGAATAATGTGTATCTAGGATTTTGGGAGGGTAGACCTGTATACGGATTTTGTGATGCCGCCAGGACATATTTTAAAAAGGAGTTTCAGGAGATAAATCAGGAGGAGTATATGTCTCTTGTAGCCATGATAATACAGCCAAGCAAGTTTCATGTAATAAGAAATCCAGAAGCCAATGCTGACAGGGTAAGTAGGATAAAACTGCTTTTAAAGGGTTACTACAAGCCTACCGGAGTAATGGATCTTTATTATGGCGGTAAGTACTTCGAAGATAAAAATAGGGGATTTATAGTAAAGTTTCTGATGGGGTATTGAGGGAGCTCGGATCAAAATTTGAGGATTTTTTTACGGAAGGCTAGGATCTTAAACACATATAGAATTTACTGTTTTAAATAAAAAGGGGGCTTTTCGGCCCCAAATTTTTTTAGATTTTAAAAATTACAGTTTCCGGATTTGCAAAGTAGCCTCATAAGATTTTTTCTCTTAATCTCGAGAATTTCGAGATTTACAGTATCGGTTTCCTTTAGCTTTCCAGTGCGTATTGACATTTCCAGTGCGATTATTTCATCTATCTGATCTTTTATTCTTTCTTCCTTTTCATCTATCTCTTTGTCCATTTTTTCTCCCTCCCTTGAAATTACAATGAAAACTACCCTGTATTTCAAATTTGACTTTAGATTGGCTATAGCATAAGTATACTATAAAAATATAATAATTTTAAAATAATTGGTAATTTTTATTGTTTGTTTTTCTTAGGCTGAGATGTGCAATAAACTATTTAAAAAAATACGGATTTTCCCCATATTTTATAATCCTGTTACCGAGTAAGATGAGTGCTACTACAAAAAATACAAGATATATAGCGAATCTAAAAATAGGATACCCCGGCTAAAGATTTAGCCGGGGTATTTTAAACCTAATACACAGGGATTGTGGACACTTAACTTGATTTTTTGTAATCGACTATATTATAATAGGCGGGATTATTCACTCTTTTTGCCTTCATGCTGTATCCAAGTAAACCAAACCTGTCCAAAGAACCTTTTAGCTTGAGAGTATTTTTGTCGACGACTGCCGCACTGCCGTAGTACATTTTTCCGTTCCAGGAGTCGTACACCCATCCCCCTTTTAGCCTGTTTTTTTCCTGGTGGAGGTCACCGACAACCTGAAGACCCATTACATCTCTTTTTCTGAGTGAAGGATTAGGGTTGTTTCTGTCTATCTGTTCTGCACCGGCCATTTTATCTCCTTTGGGGTAGCATTTGTCTTTCAGCCAGTCTACATGCCCTAAGTATTCCCCGTCTATATTTTCAATGTGAATGATAAATTTTTCCCCAGGCATCATCCAGTACCCTGTATAGGGGTCTTTGGTTGCGGAGAAAAGCAAAGTGCTAGTCGCCAGCATGAGCAAAATAATAATTTTTTTCATTGAAGCCTCCATATATAAATTTGTTTTATGAACTAAAAATTTTAGGCTAACTCTTAGATATTAGAGATTTTATCTAGTTCCTCTTCTACTTTCCTAGCCTTAAATATATCCCAGCCGTCCTTTATCCCTCTTACATGGAACATAAACTCCATTATGGACTCCCCTTGCTCTCTGTTGATGGGGTACCCAGTCTCTCCAAGTATTTCAAAACCGTCAAGTGCCCTGTTGATGGCATCGCAAAGGAGTTCTGAGTAGGAATCCTGGTATGAGCTGCTGCCGTAGAACTCGGAGTTTTCTGCCGTTTTTAAAAGCTCCTCGACAGAGACGTTGTCCTTGTGGGCGATGTGGCTGAATAAAAGGTTTTTCTTTCTAGATTCCGCATCTTCCTGGAAGTCGCAGATGTCATCAAGCATTTGAAGGGCCACCCCTATCTCGAACACTCCCTCTTTGGCCCTTGCTAGTCTTGGGTTGTCCTCTTTTACAATCGGTACAATAAAGGCAAGTTCCAAGAGCTCCCCGCCTATCTTTTTGTGTATTCCTTCTATGATCTCTTCAGGACCCTCTATGTTGTCACCCATCTCCCTCAGGTTTTCACCTTTGGCTATGCTGTATATTGCGTCTGTGAGCCCAACTAGCATTTTAGAAGCCTCTGCACTATCCTCAGATAAACTTCTTACCGTATCGTTCAACATATTTTGCAGAACGATGGTGAGCATAACGTTTTTTAGTATTGGGGAGTGAAGTTTTTCTAAAAATAGACTCCCTTTTGATTCAGAATCTATGATATTATCAGTGCAGGTTATTATACCCCTCAGAGAGTGCAGTATTATTCCGTAATCATTAATCCTTCTTTCACCTATTTTCAGGTTTTGAAAAATGCTTAAAAGGAGTATGCTGAAAAAGTTTTTTTCCAGATATTTCACCGGATTTGACTCAATTTTTGTGTAGGCATATTCTCCGTTTTTTACGTAGACCTCCAGCCTGCGAAGGAAATCCTCCTCCATGGATTGATGTATTTTCATGGATTTCATCATAAGTTGTAAAAATTTTCTATTTTTTACCCCGAGCTTTAAAAACAGCGGGAAGCGCTTTAGAAGGTCGTTTTTCATAACTTACCTGCCTCACTTTTAATTTTATTTTTTCTGCTGAGTATATTATAATTGTAGAAACTGAAACTAGTTTATTTTTAACCTGAAAATAAACTGAAAAGGGGAAAATATGCAGAAAATTTTGGTGATAGAAGACGATGAGAAATTAGCCAGGATCCTGAAAATCCAGCTCGAGCACGAGGGATTTCAAGTGGACAGCGTTTTTAACGGCATGGATGCCTACAACCTTGTGCAGAAAAATAAGTCCGGCTGGCACATAATAATACTTGATCTTGGACTACCCGGGATGTCCGGAGAGCTGTTGTGCAAAAATATTAAAAAAATTTCCAGTATCCCCATAATAGTGCTTAGTGCCAAAAGTAGCGTGGAAGACAAAATAACTCTCCTTTCGACCGGTGCCAGCGACTACGTAACCAAACCATTTAACATGATGGAACTTAGTGCCAGGATAAGGGTAAACATACTGGAAGAGTCTAATACTGAAATACTTTTCTACAGCGACCTAGAGCTCGACTACTCCAAATACACAGTTTCAAGGGGCAAAGATACAATACAGCTTAGCAAAACTGAATTTGAACTTTTAAGCTACCTCATGAAAAACAGAGAAATAGTTCTCCCTAGAGACAGAATAATAGAGAGCGTCTGGGGCTACGAAGCCAGTGACAATGTGCTAGACGTTACTATGAAAAATTTAAGGAATAAAATAGACAAAGGATACGAGAGCAAGCTCATACATACAGTAAGGGGGGTGGGTTATGTTCTCCAAGATAAGAAAGATATCACATAAGATAGTTTTTTTCAACACAGTCACCGCCGCTATTTTGATTTTTTCCCTTACGCTAAGTATAGCACTAGCTCTCACAGTTAGCAATATTCGTGAGGAAATACGTGAACTTAAACAGGTGTCTGAATCTATTTTTCAGAGAACATCTAAGATGACCTTTGATGAGATAGTTGAAAAATATGATACCCTGATAGACGAGAATAAAAGTGAGATAACCCTCTACCTTAGACAGGACAAAAGGGAGAAAATTTTTGGCAGCCTAAATCAGGAGAATGTCGATTACTTGAATAAAGATTCTGGGTGGAACCTGAAAAAGGGTTTTACAAACTACTATCTGAAGTTTAAAGAGGGCGGGAAAGAGTACATTTTTATAAGGTATTTTGAGGTTCAAAAAAGTGCAAGCCAGTTTCTTGTGATAAGTTTAATAGATTTGCTGGTGGTTGTGCTTATCTTTGTTGTATCGAGTTTCGGGGCAAGATTTATACTCACGCCGGTTAGTGAGGTGATAGAGGCTACAAAAAATATAAATTCCAGAAACTTGGATACCAGGCTGCCTGTGACTACTGACGACGAGATAGGGGAGCTAGCCGGAGTATTAAACAGTACCTTCGAAAGGATAAAGAAAGCCTATGAAATACAAAAGAGATTTTCACAGGATGCGGCTCACGAACTGAAGACGCCGATATCCGTTATCAAAGGGTATACGGAGATCCTGGAGTGGGGCAAGGGAGACCCTGTACTGCTGGACGAGGCTATTTCCAGCATAGAAGAAGAGGTGGAAAACATACAAATTCTCCTGGATAAACTTTTTTTTCTGGCAAAAATTGAGAATGTAAAGTTGAACTACTCCATTGTAAATATTAGAGACATTTTTTTAAAACTGCAAAGAGACTATTCCATAACAGGGAGCAACAGATTGTCTTTTGAATCAAGTGATGTACAGGTGAAGTGCGATAAAAATTTGCTGCTTCAAATGCTTAGAGCTGTTATAGATAATGCCCTTAAATTTTCTGAAAAGGAGGTAAGGTTGACCTGTTTCAAACAGGATACCTACACCTGCATAGAGATAAAGGATTGGGGTATAGGTATAGATCCGAAGCAGCTAGAAAAAATAACTCAAAGGTTTTATACAGTAGACGAAGCCCGTACAAGAAGTGAAAGCGGACTGGGGTTAGGCCTTTCTATAGTGATGGAGATAGTTGAGCTTCACGGCTGGGAGCTTCTTATAGAAAGCGAGGTCGGCCAGGGAAGTGTTTTTACCATACAGATCTCAAATTCACCAATAAGCCCTATAATTTAATATACATAAAAAATAAAATTAATATTTTAAAATAATAACTAATAATATTCTGGGATGTTGATATTTACTGTACTTATTTCTTAAATAGAAGATAGATCGTGGCCTTAAAAAGTCACGATCTATCTTTGCAAATATATACTATTAATTGTAGAAGATATCTTTAATTACATTGTTCTAGTTGAAACTTTCTTTACCATACTCATTGTTTTGCATACTCTTTATTAGGGTTCTCTGTCATCCCTAGAATATTTTTAGTTTTTGAGAAAGTTTTGTGGCCATAGATGTTGTAGTCATCTAGATTTTCTACTCTTTTTGCTTTTAGGCTGCGTCCAAATATCCCAAACTTGTCCAGAGCCCCTTTAACTTTAAGTGTGTTTTTGTCAATAACTGCTGCACTTCCGTAGTATTTTTTTCCATTCCAGCAGTCATAAGCCCAGCCTTCATTTAATTTATCATCTTCTTTATGAAGCTCTCCAACCACTTTAAGCCCAATTACTTTTCTGTTTTTAAGTAAAGGATCAGGATTATTTCTGTCTATTTGTTCTATCCCCCGCATTTTATCATCTTGTGGATAAACTTTATCTTTCAGCCAAGCTATGTATCCAAGATATTCACCGTTTATTTCTTCAATACAGATGATAAATTTTTCATTCGGCATCATCCAATATCCAGTAAACGGGTCTTTATCTTCAGAAAAAAGAGAGATGTGGACTGTTAGAATAATTATAAACACAATTTTCTTCATTAACACCTCCAAGGTTAAAGAGATATCAATCATAAAAAAATTTTATTAAATTTTTGGTATGTTTTTCAGTAAAGAAGGTTCTATAATTTAAAAATATTTTTTCAGAGTCTAAAAGGAGACTAATGTATAGATTTTAAAGTATTTTTTGTATATAAGGAGATTTTATTTCTCAAAGATATCTTCCATTACTTTGTCCCAGCTAAAGGTACTTTTTACCATAAGCGCTGCATTTTTACGCATCTTTTTATACTCTTCAGGAGAATCTTCTATCATCTTAATGAAATGCTCGATTTTATTGTACCAGTCCCCTTCGTCCAGGGCTCTAGCTACAAAGCCGGTACTTTTGTCCACCACAATCTCCTTTGGGCCGCCCTTATCGGAAACAATCGCCGGTATCCCGCATGAGTGGGCTTCTAATACCACCATTCCAAATGTATCTGTAACGCTTGGGAATAAAAATACATCTGCACTTTGATATACTTTTGGCAAGTGGTCATAATTAACTTCGCCTAAAAATTCTATATTGTCGTGCCCTCCAAATTTTTTCTTGAGTTCTTTTAAATGTGGACCTATACCGGCAAGTTTCAATCTTATATTTTCATATTTTTTTGACAGCTTCACAAACAGTTCCAGTAGAAAGTCGATGTTTTTGTCTTTAGATATCCTTCCGGCATATAGGAACTCGATCTTTCTATCCTCTGGGTCTTTATCGATAAATGAAAATACATCGGTATCTATACCCCTTGAAAATATTTCCAGTTTTTTAGTGTCAAATCCCCTATCAGAAAGGAGCTCTATGTATTCATTTGTGGGAACTTTTATTGTATCCATCTTCCCGAAAAACCATCTGGTATAACCTTCAAGCATGTTCATAAGTGATGCGTTGTCTGCTATCTCTTTTGCTTGCATCGTAAAGTCGGTGTGATATATCCCTGTCGTCTTTATTTTTAATAGTCTTGCAAGCATCAACCCCATAAGGCCGACAGTTCCAGGGGTGGATATGTATATCTCGTCAGGATTGTATTCATATATTTTTTTCAGGGTATCCAAAATAGGAAGAATTTTCATCTGGTACTCTTCGTAGTATGGTACATCAAAACAAGCTATATAGTCCAGATCGATGACATTCTCTGGTAATTCCTCCAACTTTTTTTTATCCGTCAGAGAGCATACGATTGAAAGAGTCTTTCCGTTCTTCTTCGATACCTCTGCCATTTTCTTTAAAGTGACCGATACGCCGTTTAAATCCCCTATTGTATCTGTAAACCAAAGGATTCTCTTGTTCTTTTTAAGTTCAAACTTCCCGGTATCTTCTATCAATTTATCCATTATATCTCTGTTCTCAAACATTATCTTAAAGGTAGATAAAAACGGTGAACAAAGAAAAACCCCCATAGTTGCAGAAGATATATCTCTCACAACATTATGCAAATTCCCTTTTTTTAAATCTTTTTTTATAGCTTCTACTACTAGCCTTACGAACTCGTCACTGATTGAGCTTACTTTGTTGTATACTATATCTAGTTTCTTCTCCACCTCTTTTTCTTGTTGAAGTTCCTCCATAAGGTCTGCAACCAGCCCTTTTATCTTTTTTCCTTTCTTTTTTTCTTTCTTTAATTTGTTTATTTTAATCCAGTCTTTTAATCCAGCTTTTTTTTCTTCAAATATAAACTCGTTTATCTGATTAATGAAATCATTTGAAAAATATCCTTTATTTTTTGTATATTCATATGCAATTTTATAAATAGCGAACGCCAGTCCCTGGTAGTTATTGTGTCTCCCATATCCTAGTGTGTTTTTATTTTTCAGATTATTCATGAAATCTTCTAAAGTTTTTCCTTCCGAGCTTGTAAAAACTTTAGCTATGAATATTCCGGCGTGATCATCAGAGCCGCCGGTGTACCCTTTTTCCCATATTTTTTCAGAATATGGCTCTATATCGTGTTTAGCTTTGAATTTTTTTATGTCCTCTTTTGTAAGTACGTTTAAAAAGTCTTCCCATGACTTGTTGCTTCTTTTTCCTCTTCCTCCATTTACTGTCTCAAAGTTATCAAAAAGCAGTATTAGTTTTTCAAGATGTTCTGATTTTAAAGTTCCGTTTACGGAGTATGTAGCATGTGCAACCGAATGGGCCAGGTCATTTTCTTTTATATACTCCCTTAATTTATAGATATCTTTTCTAAGCACATCTATTTTCTCAAATTGTTCTTCCGTTATGTCGTAAATCAGTAGATGAATTTTCCCGCCATCCTCTGGGAAATATGCAGTAGCTTCGACGCTGATAAAGCATTTATCTGGGTATTTCTTTTTCAAATACACCGCTCCGTCGATTTTATTGTGGTCGGTTATAGTTACAAAATCCATTCCTCTTTCAATTGCTGTTTTGTAAATATATTCCGGTTCCGTATAGGATTCTGAAGCACCTAATTTTTGTAAAAACCATTCTGAAGAGTGATCAGAGTATTTTGAGTGTACATGTAAGTCTACTTTTAACATTTCCCCTCCCGCTTACTTTTAGGATTCTTTTTCAGTACGCCTGTTATATTACAGAAATTATATACCTCAATTGTAAAGAGTAAACAAATTAAATGTAAAAACTTAGATACCGACCGGTTAAGTAAAGGAAAATTGTTTTTAGGTTTTAAATTTCAGCGATTAAAGATACGCAATCTTGTACTTCTTTTACTGCAGAATAAAACTAAAGCGAACGCATTAAAAAAATATAATATATTTTTATTGCAATATGATTATTTTTAGAGTAAACTTGAATTGAGATTTTTTTTCAAATTAACTGTAAAATGTATGTAAAATGTCTTGAGTTTTATTGTATTTATCAAAGGAGAAGGATAATCATGAAAAGACAGATGAAAAGCACGAAGCTGATTCAAAAATATGGTTTGGAGAAAAAAGTGGAGAAAGTATATTTGCAATTATGTGTAAAAAGGTACAGAGGGAACTCCTACCCGTTTGATGTAGAGCTGGAATTCGAGGCAAAAAAGCTTGTTCTTCACAATGCTTTAGTTTATAAAAAACAGAAAATGTCAGAATTGAGTAAAGAAAAGTCAAATCAAATCTGTGATGCATATCAAAATATTTCCACAAAAGATCTAAACCTGCCTTTAATCGAAGAAATCTGTCAGGAATGTATCCATTATACGCATCATGTTGAAAGATTGTCTAAAGAAATTATAGAATTAGAGAACTACGCAAACATTATAAAACACGACTATGAAATTTTAATGTTTAATTCTGGATTACATTAATTTTGATAAAACCTGCACGCTATATTTGATTTCAAAATAAAGTTTAAAAGAGTAAAAAAATTAGGAGATTTAATATTGGATAAAAAAGAGACCCGTTTAAACAGGTCTCTTTTTTATTTTTTCAGCATCTTTTGAAACAAATTTGTTACCCCTTATATAAAACCTCCAAAACTGTTCCTTGAACTCTTCCGCATAATCGATTCCTATACGCCTTGTTGCGATTATTTCGAAATTTTTATTTGTCGCTTTTATAAGAGAGAACTCCTCATTGAGGTATTGTTCTTTATACTCGACTGTATTGACTGTTACAACGTTTTCTGTTTCCGCTACTATGTATAGTTCTTTGCCTGCGATTAGGTCGCATCCGTTCAGACCCCTGTCTATGTTCATGGCTTTGCATAGCTTCCCCGGACCGTTTGTAATATCTTCTACCCTTTTAGACTTTATCGTCCTGTGCTCCTTCATATGCTCTATACCCTCTAGAGGTTCCACTGCCCTTATCAGTACCGCTTCTGGCGTTCCTTCGTCGGAGCACACCACGTTTAGGCAGTTGTACATCCCGTAAATAAAGTATACATATGAGTAGCCCCCGTCTTTAAACATGGTTACTGTTCTGTTGGTTTTGCGGTTGTTATACGCGTGCGATGCCTTGTCTATAGGACCCATATAGGCTTCGGTTTCAACTATTTTTGCAACCATCCTTATGCCGTTGTACTCTCTGACTAGTAGCTTCCCCAGCAGATCTTTGGCGAGGCTTACGGCGTCCTGCCTGTAAAAATTTTTGTCCAGTCTCATATCTACCCTCCATAAAGCTAAAATAGAGGGCTATCCCTCTATTTTTTCCATCGATCTTAAAAATTCATCTCTGGTTATGCCGAAGTGGTTCAATTTTCTTAAAAACTGTTTTGCGTTGGCATACCCTATTTTAAGCATCGAGCCAAGTTCTTGACGCCTTCTCTTTGCATCGTTTCCCCATGTAAGGCCGAAACTGGTCATATCGTCGATGGAAAACTCATCTCTTGCCTCAGTGAGCTTGTATTTGGATTTTTCAAGAGCAGCCAGTATAGCCTCGGGTGAGGCATTCTCTACTCCTATATTGTCCACCTTGGTACCCTCTTCCCTGGATATATAGGCGTGCTTCACCCCAGGGACATAATCTTCTATTGTTTTTCTTATCTTTTCCCCAGCATAGTCCGGGTCGGTAAGCACTATTACCCCGTTTTTTTCATGTGCAAATTTTATCTTCTCAAGGGTAGCCTTTTTCCTGACGGCGAACCCGTTTACCTCTATCAATTCAGCATCCACAGCCCTCTTCACCGCTGATATATCGTCTCTTCCCTCTACGACTATAACTTCTTTCACCTTTTTTTTATGCATCCTGACTCCTTATTTGCATTCTCTCTTTATATTTTGCTTTTGCGTGTCCAACCCAGTTTGCCCTGGATATAAGGGCTCTTCCAATGGCAACAAAATCACTCAATCCGTTTTCGATAAGCCAGCTTGCATCCTTTTCTTCCTTTATCAGGTTAACCACTATAACAGGGACTGTAACATGTTTTTTTATCTCAGTTCCCGTATATATCACCCAGTTCAGTGGGAAATCATTCGGAACTTCTATTTTTTCAGATTTTTTTATTTCAGGATAAGGCACTCCCTGTGACACGTGCAGGAGGTCTACCCCGTATTTTTCAAGTTCCTTGGCAATTTTTATACCATCTTCTACTCCGGGTTCATTCCCACCCATTCTGTACCCAAGTATAAAATCATCATTGAAAAGGTGGCGGGTGCTTTTTATCAGTTCTCTAGAGAATCTCATCCTGTTTTCAAAAGAACCGCCGTACTTATCTTTCCTAGTATTCAAGATTCTTGAATTGAGCTGGGAAATCAGATATCTGTGGGCACCGTGTATTTCTATACCGTCGAAGCCTGCTTTTTTTGCCCGATGAAAGGCATCTATGAATTGAACCAGTATGGAGTCCAGCTTCTCAGTTGGGATCTCGCTTATGTTTTCTTTGTATCCGGCATGGTGTATTTGGAGTAAAACCGGGGTGTTATATTTCCGGCATGCTTCGGCGACCCTTTTAAGGCCGTCTATTTGAGCATCTTCCCATATGCCAAGTTGGTGTTTCCTCAGTTTTGCATCCTTATCTACGCATGCGGCTTCCACTATTATGAGGCCTACTTCGCATTTTGCCCTGTCTTCATAATATTCCACCAGTGCGTCGGTGACATAGCCTGTTTCATCGATTAATTTTGGCCTTACCATAGGAGGCAGAACCACTCTGTTTTTTATATACAAGTTTTTTATCCTATAGGACGAGAATAGATTCATACTTCCTCCTGCTCAGTTAATTTACAGTATATTTTATCATAAAATTTGGAATATGTTAAGACTTATAGGAAGTAAATTTACCTTACAGCCGGGAAAGTTCTGGAGTTGAGATATAAAACCTTCAAATTTTTTTGAATAAAACTGCGAGGCATAAAGAGGAAAAACAATAATTTTATATAAAAGCATATAATAGCTAGATTAATATAAGGGGAGGCGGATGAAGTGGTAATATTAGAAATAACAGTTTTTTATCCTGAACCCAAGTTATACAAAATAGGGGAAAAAGGGGTTAAAAATATAAGCATAAATGATAATCATCAGAAAATCAATATAGCTAATGAGGATGGGACACAGATGAAAATAGTTGGACTACCTTATGAAGCTATTTACGGCAGGGCGGAGTCTAATAATAAGAGAATTAAGGAGTACGTTATAGATTAGTTTTTAAAGAGTATTTATTCTAAGTGATTCTGTGTAGTGAATGAAGAATGATTGAATGGGAAGTATTTTAAAAAATTGTAAAAATTCTTTATAATTATCGGTAATGTAACAAACTTTGTGTTTTTGCCTAAACTCAACTACTGAAAAACCAACAGGCTCTCTAGAATAAATATTCTGAGAGTCTGTCTTCATATTTAATTGCCAATTGTCCTAATATTTGATCCCAACCTCTTTTGATTCCAC
>QKCP01000022.1 GCA_003246855.1 Ilyobacter polytropus | reverse complement strand
TTAAAAGATGAAGAACTTAAAAGCTTCTATAAAGATATAGAGAGAGTTAAGAAGATTCTTCAAAAATGGAATAGTTGAGGATAGAGTTAGGGATTAACCCCTGGCTTTTTTTATTTTTAAATGTAGGGATAAAACTATAAAAAATAGATGAAAAAATAAACTCCTCATGTAAAGTAAATATATGAGGAGTTTATTTTTATTTTAAGTACCTAAAGAATGATAAAAAAATATTGGGGGAATCTGTATGTTGATAATAAAAAACCTTTATGTATTTGATGTGAAAAAAGAGATACTTCAAAATATAAACATGGATTTTGAGAAGGGCAAAATATACAGTATTTTGGGGGCAAATGGGGCCGGGAAAAGCACTTTGGCAAAATCCATCATGGGGCTTATAAAAGCCGATAAAGGTGATATCATATTTGAATCTAGGGATATAGGAGAGTTTTCTGTAACAGAAAGAGCAAAATTAGGGATAACGCTTGCCCTACAGGAACCGGCTAGATTTGAAGGGATTACAGTTGAAGAGTATGTGACTCTAGGAGGGAGATTTAAAAACGAGGATGTAGAGGATATATTTGAGATGGTTGGTCTTGAGTATGCAAAGTATAGGTATAGAAAGGTTGATGAGTCTCTCAGTGGCGGTGAGAGGAAAAGGGTCGAATTAGCGGCTGTCTTAATGATGATTCCAAAGCTCGCTATATTTGATGAACCAGATTCCGGCATAGATTATCTTTCGATAACAAATATAGTCAACATTCTAAACTATATAAGAGGTAAGGGGCATACAGCAGTTGTGATAACCCACAATGAGGATGTGGCGGCAGTGGCTGACTATGCTTATCTTATTTGTGACAAGACTGTTAAGAAAAAAGGGAAACCTCTAGAGATTTCCAATTTTTTTAAAAATAAGTGTACTATTTGTCCCAACGTTTCAGAAAAGGGGGAGTATGAATGAGTGTAGACTACAGTAAAGAGTTTTATGATATTGTGAAAGCAGCTGAAAAAACAGGTGTTGATGGCAATATTTTTAAAGGAACACAAACTGGATTTATGCTAGTCAATAAAAATCGTATTTTATGCTTGAATAAGGTACCTGGTTTAGAGGTAGAAGCTGAAGAAGTAGAAAATGGAATTAAAGCAAAAATAACAGTTTTAGAGGGATATAGAATAGAAAATCCTGTACATATATGTTTTGGGGTTATCGGAGATGAGGGTGAACAAATAATAGAATCTGAATATCATTTAGGAAAAAATTCTGAGGCTAAATTTATATCTCATTGTTCATTTCCAACTGCCAAAAAAGTTATCCACAGAATGAATTCTACCCTAGATATAGGGGAAAAAGCTAAAATGATGTATGAAGAAATACATTTTCACGGGCCTGATGGAGGGATAGAAGTTATACCAAAAACAAAAGCGTTCATAGGTGAGGGGGCTTATTTTAGGAGTGATTTTAAACTGGTTAAAGGCAGAGTAGGAAAATTAGATATAGATTACGACTTTCATCTTGCAAAGGATGCCGTAGCAGAGATGGACAGCAGAATATATGGAAAAGGGGACGACTTTATCAAGATAAGAGAAAAGATGAGTCTTGATGGCGAAGGTAGTAGAGGGACTGTGACAGCGAGGGTGTTTGCTTCAGAGAAGACCTATAGTGAGGTATATACAGAAATGTATGGGAACGCACCATATTGCAAGGGACACGTGGATTGTATAGAGGTCGTAAAGGGAAAAGATACAGAGGTCTCTGCGATACCAATAATAAAGGTAAAAAATGATTTGGCAGAGCTTATTACCCACGAGGCCAGCATAGGTAGGGTAAACAAAAAAGAACTAGAGACCCTTATGTCAAGGGGGCTTACAGAAGAAGAAGCTACAGATATGATAGTAAAAGGTATGCTTAAATAAATCATAAACCTGGAGTTAGCCAAAAACCATTTACGGCAAGATAGGTCTTAACTTTATGTAAAGATATTTAGCTTAACTCCAAGAATCATCTTCCTTTAAAACTGAATCAATGCTTACAATAAAAAGAGATGCTACACCATTGAATAATATACAATAAATGTTCTCCGGGTTTTACCATATCGCTCATTCTCTCTATATTTTCTAACATATCAATGGATAATATTATAACTGGTGTTATATGAGATTTTGTTTTTTTCTTAATATAATTTAAGTCGTATTTAACTAATCCTTCACCTTTTTTTACAGAATCGTCAGATTCACGGAGTTTTTTAAAACCATTCCCATTTAATTTGACAGTATCAACTCCGAAGTGAACGATAAGCTCTAAACTATCTTTTGTTTAAAAGATGCTTATTTCTTTTGCATCAAATGGTGCCAAGATAACATCTCCTTCTTTTGGAGGAATTATTCCTACCCCAGAACTGAAAATAAAAGTAAAGCTTATTCTATAAATAGATATTTTTAATCCTCAAACTTTATGATTTGAGGATTTTTTATTCAAAATTATTAAAAGATAATTATGAAATAGCAAGATTTTCAAGTTTTTATATAAAAAAACACAAAACATTCGAAATATAGACGTTTTTTGAATTAAATAAAATAAAATCTTTAAGGTTATTATTAAAAAAAGTAGTTATAATTGTAACAGATGTACGAACTAATTTTATGTTACATCATTCTTAGGTGAGAGAAGAAATGTCTTCTTTCACCGCCTTCGTTTTTAACAGTTTGTTATTTTATTCCTATTCTTCTATGATAAAGGGAAATGGAATGTTCTTGATATACTTGATTACGCTGGTAACGACCTAAAACGCGTTATCATAGCAGATACAATGAACCAATATATAATTGATGTGATAAGAGACATAACTGTACACCAATATTTAGGAATCGGTGAAGGTGACGTTAACTTCGAAGCTATGTTCGCAAAACTACGTGAAATGGACTTCGGTAAAAAAGAGAACACAGTAGCTAAGTAAAATTGAAAGTAATGGTGATAATATGAAAAGTATACAAATTGCTTATAAAGTATTAAGAAAAAAAACAATTAATATATTTATAGAATTGATTACTGATATAAACAAATTAGAAAAGTCAATTTTTATTTTTTTATTAATTTTTTTTGGTACTTTTT